>CAZTOF010000775.1:0-17299 GCA_964615515.1 uncultured Gemmatimonadaceae bacterium | reverse complement strand
CTCGAAATGCCGCTCTTCCGCCCCCCGGACCGGCCATTTCCGGTCTCGCACCTGCCCGGCGGGTTGCAAAACGCCGCTCAGCCCCCCATCCTACCCTCCGACCCGGAGTTTCATGAATAATGCGGGTTCCATGAAACCGGGGGTGTTCCACCGAGCGCAATCGGTGGGAGCCGCCGTCCCGGTGGGATAGGCGACTTCTCCCCGGTGGTTCCGCGCGGCCGGGTCGGCCCCCAGCTCCAACAGTTTCTCACCGATGGCCTCACCCCACCCCGACCGCCCCAACCAGGAAGACCGCGCGACGTGCAGCGGCGTGTTCCCCTCGCTATCGGAGAGATTGGGATCCGCCCCGGCCGCCACCAGGGCGGCGACGGTCTCGATGGGGCCGCGCTCCGCCGCATGGTGCAGGGCGGTTCTTCCACGCAGGTCCCGCGCGTCCACGTCCGCCCCGGCCGCCAACAGGGCCGCGACCCGCAGAGTATCGAAGGGGCTGCGCAAGATATCACGGATCCCATGCAGCGGGGTTCGGCCCCGGTCGTCGGCCGCCCCGACGTTCGCCCCGGCCGCCACGAGCACGTCGACGACATCGGGGTACCGGGCCTTGTGGAGCGGTGTCGCACCGCTCCCGTCCCGCGCATCGACGTCCCCACCGGCCGCGAGCAGTGCGCTCACCACATCCGGACCGGCATGGCCCCCGGTTGCGGCATGCAGCGGAGTACCTACGCCGCTCCGCGCATTGGGGTCCGCTCCGGCCGCCAGAAGCAGCACGACGGTCTTCCGGTCCCGGGCACGGTGAAGGGGAGTATCCCCCGTGCGGTTGCGCGCCCCGGGGTCCGCGCCGGCTTCCAGCAGCCAGGCGGCGACCGTGGTATCCCGGTTGTCCGCGGCATGGTGCAAGGGCGTGTCTCCCCGTTCGTCCCGCGCGTTCACGTCCCGGCCCGAAGCCACACACGCGGCTACAGCCCCGACGTTGTCGTCCCGGGCAAACTCACGGGTGTTCCAGTTCTCGCAGTTGTCGGGGTCGGCCGCCTTGCCCCGATTGTTGCGGGCCAGCGGATCGGCTCCCAGCTCCAGCAGCTTCCGAGACACGGCGCGGCTGGTGTTGGACGCGGAGCGGTGAAGCGGCGTGTCACCCCGGTCGTCACGCGCGTCCGCCTCGGCTCCGGCGGCCACCAGCGCGGCGATGACGGCGGGATCGTCGTTGCGCCAGGCTGCCTCGTGCAGGGGCGTCGTCCCGTACCCCGAGCGTGCATTCACCTCGGCTCCGGCCGCCACGAGCGCGTCGATGACGGCGGGACCGCCGTTCGCCGCGGCATCGTGCAACGGAGTCTCGCCCCTGTCATCGGGTGCATTCGCCTCCGCACCCGCCGCCAACAGGATGTCAACACCGGCACTCAAGCCCATCCAGGACAGCGCATGCAGCGGTGTCCGGCCGCCATGGTCAGTCGCGTTCACATCCGCGCCCGCCGCCAACAGCACCCTGATGACGCCGGCACTGCCCCGGGACCCGCACTTCACATGCAGCGGTGTGCCGCCCTCGTCGTCACGAGCGTCAACGTCCGCACCCGCGGCTACAAGCACCTGAGCGGCCAAGGCATCCGAAGGGCCGCACAGTGTGTGGTGCAGCGGCGTGCGTCCGTCGCCGTCACGCGCTTCCACGTCGGCTCCGGCCGCCAGCAGCGCCGCCGCCACCGCGGGCCGCCGGCTGACAGCCGCATGCAGAGGTGTCCCACCCCTTTCATCCTCGGCCTCCATATCGGCGCCCGCTTCCAGAAACAGGGCCACCACGGCGGGGTTCTCGTTCCACGCCGCCACGTGCAACGGAGTCTCCCCCTCCCGGTTCCTCGCCCCGGGATCACTACCGAGCCGGATCAACTGCCGGGCCGGATCGAGGTCTCGCCTGTGGGAGGCGGCGTGCAACGGCGTGTTGCCCCGATGGTTCCTTCCGTTCAAGTCGGCCCCCGCCTCCACCAGCAAGCGCATCGTAGCGGTGTCGCGGCTGAAGTGGAGCGGCGTGTCTCCGTTGTCATCCTGTGCATGCACATCGGCTCCGGCGGCCATGAGCGCCGCGGCGGCGCCGGGTCCGGGATTCTCATGCAGAGGAGTCATGCCCACCCAGCCGGGCGCATTCACGTCCGCCCCCGCCTCGACGAGCGCCGCGACGGCCGCAGAGTCGGCGTCCCTCTGCACCGCCCGGTGCAGCGGGGTCCAACCGCGGCCGTTCGAGGCGTTGGGATCGGCACCGGCCTCGAGCAGCAGGGCGGCGATCGCGGGATCCTCGCCACCCGCCGCGTGGTGCAGAGGCGTGTTTCCGTGGCCGTCTCGCAGATCCACATCCCAGCCGGATTCGATGCAGCCGGCCACCACAACGGCGTCCCCCAACCGTGCAAAGGCCTCGGTACTCCAGTTGTCGCAACCGGCCGGATCCGCGGACCGGCCCAAGTCGTTCCGCGCGGCAGGGTCCGCTCCCAGCTCCAGCAGTTTCATGACCACATCGAAGGTTCCCTGCATCAACGAGGCGTGCAGGGGCGTATTGCCGTCGGCATCCCGGGAATTCACGTCCGCTCCGGCCGCGAGCAGTGCGGCGACGACGTCCGGCCTCACGGTCGCGTGGTGCAGGGGGGTCCTGCCGGCCGAGTCGCGTGCGTTCACGTCAGCGCCGGCCTCGACCAGAATGGCGATCACGGCCGGGTCCCAGGTCCAGCGGGCGGCCACGTGCAGGGAAGTCAACCCACGGTCGAACCGGGCGTTCACGTCCGCGCCGGCCTCCAGGCAGACCCGGACCTCCTCGGCGCCGGCCGGGGAGAAGAAGTGCGAGGCGCCCCATTTCCCGCAGTCCACCTGGGCGGCCGCGGGAGCCGCACCGGGGAGAAAGACGGATACTACGACGATTGACCGTCTCATTGCCCTGCCTCCGTTGTTTCGCGGCCGGCCCGGCCGGCGGGCATTCCATCCAGCCATGACACGGTATCGCCGGCCCGCGATCGCCGACAATACCGGGAAGCGGGAGGTCAAACCACGGCATGTAAAGTCGGGTTGACATCATGTAAACCCGAGTTGTCCTATGCGGCGGACACCTTCCTTGCAGCCCGCCGACCCCCCGGATACTATTCGCCCCCGACAGCAATCCCACGGTTACCGGCGCACTATCGCCCGAGGAGGACCAAATGCTCACCAGAACGTGGACCACCCCCCGCCGCAATGTCCCGGCCGCCGCCGTCCTTGCCTCCCTCCTCGCCTGCGGCGGCGATACCGAGCCCGATCCGAACCGCCCACCCACGGTTACGAATGAGATCCCCGACCAGCTGATGACCGAGGGCGACACGGTCACGATCGGCCTGTCATCGCACTTCAGCGACCCGGATGGCGACGCCCTGACCTACTCGGCCACCTCATCCAACCCGGGCGTGCTCTCCGCGTCGGTTTCGGGGAGCGAGCTGACGCTGGTCGCGGTGGCGCCCGGTGAAGCGTCGGTCACCGTGACGGCAACCGACGCCGGCGGGCTGAACGCGACATACGAGTTCGACGCGACGGTCAAGCACCGGAACCGCGCGCCCATGCTCACGGACTCGATCCCCGCACAGGTGGTGATCGAGGGCCGGAGGATCACGATCGCTCTGGCACCGCACTTCGACGATCCGGACGGCGACACACTCATGTACGGGGCGGTTTCCTCCGATGGAGAACTGCTTGCCGTGGAAGTCTCGGAAAACGAGCTGGTCCTGGCCGGGCAGCGGGCCGGCACGGTAACCGTCACCGTCACCGCAACCGACCCCGACGGCCTGTCGGCAAGCCAGGACCTGGACGCGGTGGTCGAGGTGAATCACGCTCCGGAGGTCGTCGAGGAAATCGGCGACATCGGGTTGGAGCAGGACGAATACGTCGTCTTCGACCTGTCGTCCCACTTCAGCGACGCCAACGGTGACTCGTTGGCCTACACCGCGGTATCATCCGACACGCTGGTGGCGACCGTGTCGTTCGACGGCGACACGCTCAAGGTCAGCTCGCTTGCGCCGGGCGGTGCAAGCTTGGAGGTGACGGCCACCGACCCGAGCGGCCTGTCCGCCGAGCAGAGTTCGGAAGTAGAGGTCGACGAAGGGTTTTCCGTGGACTTCACCGAGCTGGACACGTTGGTCAATTGGCGTCTTGATTCGGCCTCGGCCAAACTGTCGGACGACGGTCTTAGGGTGAGCCTCGAGTCGGGACTCTGCGGCCACACCTACAAGCAAATCCGATCGCGTTTTTCCGAGTGGTGGAAAATAAGCGCGGAGATCGGCCGGGAAGACAGCCTCGCGGCGTCCTACGTCATGGTGAGGACCGGCCATGCAAGGTACCAGGGCTACCTTTTGCTCATCGGCAGCGGGATGAGTTCGGGTGGCCAGTCCGCGAACTACAGACTCGACGAATTCGACGCCAACGCTGGTGGTAGACAGTGGATTCCGTTGAAGGGAGGATTCTCCGATGAGCTCGACGATCTCGGCTATGACCTGAACGAGGTAAGCCTGGAGTACTCCGCAAGCAGTGACACCCTCGTGGCTCGTGTCGACACGCTGGATCTCCTGACGCTGGATCTCTCCGAAGAGGACCGGCCGACTGCCGCCGCCACCGGCGATGCGGGTTTCGGCGTCTGTAGCTTGTCGGGCGGTCCCAAGGGTGAGACAGTCCTCGTCGAGTCCGGCTACCTCGAAGGTGGCCGCGGCAATGCCAGACGTGGTGACTTGGGCAACGGCCCCGGCACCGGGGGGATTTCGGAAACGGTTCGAGTGGGAATCCTCCCGTCAAATCCTGTGATAATCCACCGCGAGGGACGGGAATTCCGGCCTGCGGTGTGGCCGTTCACTGCCATGGGGCCTCGGTGGGTTTCAACCCCGCGGGGCGGCCACACCCGGCCATGGCAGATTCGCCGGGACCAGGTATGGGAGGGGTCGCGGGCTCGCACTGTTTCGAAGCCGACCCGCAGGCTCCCAAAACGCCGCTGAGGACGGGGGTCGACCTCCTCACCCCGGCTCGTTCCCCCTGCTCTCCCTCAACCGCCTCACCACCTCCCATCCCTGCAGCCACAGGTTGTCGACCGCATAGTCCATGGGGGTCTTCCCGTAGCGGTCGACGGCCTCCGGATCGGCTCCCAGGTCCAGCAGAACCGGGAAGAGCATGGGGTTGCGGAGCGCGGCCAGGTGAAGCGGAGTCCACCCCGCCCCGCTGCGCGCGTTCAGGTCGGCCCCGGCCTGTACCAGCAGCCCCGGCACGGCCGGGTGGGGGTTGGCGGATACCGCCCAGTGGAGTGGGGTCGCCGCGGGCTCGAACATGCGGTGCAGGTCGCCGCGGGCGTTCACGTCGGCACCGGCTGCGATCAGCGTGGCAACCACCGCGGAGTCGCCGTGCCCCATGACGGCCTCGTGCAGGGGGGTTCGGATTCCCGCATTGTTCGCAAACTCAACGCGTCCACCCCATGGGGTTTATAAACCGCGAATCGAAGTCGCGGCCGCCATGCTCTCGCGATCGGACCATACCTCGTCACTCGCGCCCCGCGCGTTCACCTCGGCTCCGGCGTCCAGGAGTGCTGTCAGGATCTCCGGATTGCGGTTCCCGCCCGCCGCTTCGTGAAGCGGTGTCCTGCCTCCCGGGAGCTTCGCGTCCACGACGGCCCCCCGGCTCATTAGTTCGGCGATGACCGCCGGATTCGCGTTTTCAGCGGCGGCACGGTGTAGCGGCGTCCGTCCACCGGCCGCCACCGCATTCACGTCCGCCCCCGCATCGAGCAACGCGGCGACGATGGCCGCGCTCCGGTTCCGCGCGGCTTCGTGCAGCGGGGTGACATCCCACTGGTGATAGTAGTCGGTGCGTGACCCGGTCGCCCAGGCGTTCACCTCGGCTCCGGCCGCGACCAGGGCGGCGATAACGCCCGGGGCGCTGTTGTCGCGGGCGGCGCAATGCAGGGGCGTGTAGCGGTGCCGGTCGCGTGCGTTCACGTCCAGTCCGGCCTCCAGCAGCACTGTGACCACGGCGGTGTCGCCGGTCCATCCGGCCGCCACGTGCAGCGGTGTGGAGCCGGGTGCGTACGATTCCAGCCGACCCGAGGGGTTTCTCCCCTCGTCGTAGTGCGCCTCCGCGTTGAGTTCCGCGCCGCCCTCGATGCAGCGGGCCACGATGTCCGCCGTCGCGAGGTGGAAGAACACCGGATCCGGCCACCTGTGGCAACTCGCCGGGTCGGCAACCGTGCCCGAGTCGTCCGCCAGCGTGGGATCGGCGCCGAGTTCCAGCAGGAGCGCCGCCACGGAGGGGGCGCCGGCCTCCAGGAGTGTTGTCGCGGTGACGGTGTTGTCGAAGAGAGCCGCCGCGGCAACGTGGAGGGGCGTGTCACCTCCCCGGCCGCGGGCGCTCACCTCGGCGCCGCCGGCGAGCAAGGCGGCCACAGCGCCGGGCAACGGGAACGGTCCCCCCACTTCGTAGCCGCGTTCGCCCCCCGCGGCGATGTGCAGCGGGGTCGCACCCCTTCCATCCCGTGCCTCTGCATCTCCCCCGGCCCCGAGCACCGCCAGGATGGCGGCGGGAAGGAAGTAGTGGTTCGATTCCCGGTTTTGCAACAGGGAATGGAGCGGCGAGTGACCGCGGCGGTCGAGGGCACTCACCGGCACTCCGTCCTCCAGGCACCCCTTGCGACTGACGACCGGAGCCTCCGCGAACATGGTGTGGGTCGCCCAGTCGCACACCGGCATGGCGGGAGGAGTCGCCTCCGTCACACCCCGTTGCGGAGATGCTCCCAATTCCAGAAGCTTGGTGACGAGCCTGGCATTTCCGTGCCTGGCCGCGGTTGCCAGAGCGGTCTCCCCGCTGTCGTTGCGGGCCTCCATGTCCGAACCCGCGCGGACAAGCGCCGCGATCAGCGCCGTGTCACGGTGTGACTCTGCCGGGTCGCCGGGCCGGTCTTCAATGTACAACCGCGGCGGCGCATTGTAGGGACGGGTCGTTAAGGGGGGATGACGGCGGTCCCTTGCATTCGCAACCGCGCGGTGCAGGGGTGTGTCACCGTTGCCGGCGCGTGCCTTGGCATCGGCCCCGGCCTCCAGGAGCGCGTTTGCGGTGGCGAGGTTCTGCCGGGCCGCCGCGCGGTGCAGCGGGGTGGCGCCCAGGGTGTCCGCCGAACTGACGTCCGCCCCACCGGCCAGCAGGGCCTGAAGCTGTGCGATGTCGTCATTGTCGGCGGCCGCCAGGTGAAGCGGTGTTTCGCCGCTCGCGGCTCGCGCGTTCGCGCCCGCGCCGGCCTGGGCCAGCGCGGCGATCATCGGCGCCGTGCCCGATAACGAATACCGGGCCGCGACGTGCAGCGGAGTGCGTCCATCGGCGTCTCGCGCACTGGGGTCCGCACCCCGTTCCAGCAGCATCGCGACCGCTTCCTCGGACGACGATTGCATCGCGGCGTGCAGTGGCGTTTCGTTCGAATCGTTGAGCGCGTTCACGTCCGCGCCGGCTTCCAGAAGCGCCGCGGCGGTGAGGCCGGCGCCCCGGTCATGGAGGGCCCAGTGCAGCGGCGTGTTGCCGCGTTCGTCCCGCGCGTTCACATCCGCTCCGGCGCCGAGGAGCGCCAGCGCGACATCCTGTGCGTCATTCACCGTTGCACGGTGCAGCGGCGTCGCACCAAGTTCGTCGCGTGCGTTCAGGTCCGCGCCGGCTGCCAGCAGCAGCTCCGCGGTGGCGAGATCACCTCCCTGGGCCACCCGGTGCAACGCGGTCATCCCGCGGGCATCCGGCGCGTTCGGGTCGGCCCCCAGATCCAGCAGCAGGCCTACGGCACCCTTGTCCCCTTCCCCGTGCCACCTCCCGATCGCCAGGTACAGGGGCGTCTCGCCAGCCAAGTTGGGCGCATCGATGTCCCAGCCTGACGCCTGGCATGCGCGCACGCCCTCGACGTCGACGTACTCCCGGAACAGCCGGGTGTCCCAGTTCTCGCAGATGCGGGGCTCGGCAACCCTGCCGCGGTCGTTGCGCGCTGCCGGGTCGGCACCCAGCTCCAGCAGCCTCTCGACCACGGAGTTGTGGTTGTGCCAGGCGATGTGCAGGGGCGTGTTGCCCATGGCGTCGCTCGCGTTCACGTCGGCGCCGGCCGCAACCAGCGCGGCGATAACGGATTCACGCTCGTATTCGGCCGCCTCGTGGAGGGCCGTCCTGCCCCTGAAATCCCTCGCGTCCACACTCGCGCCCGCCGCCAACAGCGGAGCGAGCCCGCGCGACCCGTAGCCCGAGTACAGGTGCAGGGGCGTTCGACCCCAGGCGTCCACCAGGTTCACATCCGCTCCGGCCGCCAGGAGCGCATTGATGAAATCTTCACCCCGAGCCCCGAACAGGGGCGTCGCTCCCATCCAGTTGCGGGCGTTGACCTCCGCACCGGCCTCCAGAAGCCGGCGGACCAGGCCGAGACCGAAGGCGAGGTGCAGCAGGCTTGTGCCGTCGTGGCTGCGGGCGTCGGCGTTCGCGCCGGCTTCGAGCAGCTGCGACGCGATCGCGGTGTTCCTGATCGCCCCCCGATAGTGCAGCGGCGTCTCGCCCCGGTGGTCGCGTGCGTTGGGGTCCGCGCCCGTCTCGAGCAGGAAGGCCACGGCGGCCGAATCGTCGCTCGCAGCGGCATGATGCAGGAAGGTTGCGCCACGATCGTCCCGGGCGTTGATGTCGTGGCCGGCGGCCAGGCACGCATTCACCTGTTCGCGGGCGGCGGCCGCCAGGAACGACGGATTGCCCCAGTTCTCACAGTGGGTGGGATCGGCCACCTCGCCCAGGTCGTTCCGCGCTAGCCGGTCCGCACCAAGCTCGAGCAGCCTCTCGACCATAGTCGGGTCCAGTGCCGCCCTGCCGCTCAGCCACTGCGCATGCAGCGGCGTGTTGCCCGTGTTGTCACGCGCGTTCACATCCGCGCCCGCAGCCACCAGCGCGGTGACGATCTCCGGTTTGCGACCGGTGGCGGTGGCGGCCTCGTGCAGCGGGGTCCGTCCCTCGGCGTCGGTGGCGTTCACATCCGCACCAGCCTCGACCAGGATGGCAATGGCGGCGGGATCGTATCCCCAATCCGCCGCTTCGTGCAGCGCGGTCCTTTCGTCACCGTTCCGGGCACTCACATCCGCACCGGCCGCCAGGAGGGCGGCAACCAGCGCGGAGGAGGGGCTCGAACGCGCCGCGTCGTGCAGGGGGGTACCCGCGCCTCGATCGCGTGCGTTCACGTCCGCTCCCACGGCTACGAGCGCCGCCACGGAAGCAGGATCCCGGTTCGAGTGAAGTGGGGTCCGGCCGCTGCGGTCGCGCGCGTCGACGTTCGCACCAGCCGCAAGCAACACGGCCACGACGGCAGGATCAGGGCGGAAGAGTGCGACGTGCAACGGTGTCCTGTCCGTGTCGTCCCGGATGTTCACATCGACGCCAACCGCCAAGAACGCGGCCACGGCGACTGCCCCGTCCTGCGCACCCGCCGCCGCATGGAGCGGCGTGCCGTCCCGCCCCCGATCCCGAGCCTCCGGGTCGGCACCGGCGGCGAGCAGCGCCTTGATCACAGCGGCGTTCCGATTCCGTCCCGCGGCGTGCAGCGGTGTCCTCCAGTGGTCGTCCCGCGCATTCGGATTCGCGCCCGCTTCCGCGAGCACCCGGACAATCGCGGTGCCGTCGCTGCCATGACGGGATGCATCGTGCAAAGGTGTTTCACCCTGGTCGTTCCGCGCATCCGGATTCACACCCGCCTCAACGAGCACCCGGACAATCGCGGCGTCTCCCCGCTCGGCCGCCTTGTGCAGCGGGGTCCTGCCCCTATCTCCGGCCGCATTGACATCCGCGCCTGCGTCCAGCAACCGAACCACCATCGCCAGATCCCCGTTGTCGACCGCGTGGTGGAGCGGAGTGTCTCCATCGGAGTCCGGCGCGTTGACGCCCGCGCCGGATTCGACGCACCGGGCCACGTCTTCGTCGTCCGCCGCCCGGGCGAACCCCTCGGTGCTCGCGTTTTCGCAGTTGGTGGGATCGGCCGGCCGGCCCTCGTTGTTGCGGGCCATGGGATCCGCGCCCGACTGCAACAGGGTGTTGATGACCTCCGGGTCGGAGTTGGACCACGACGCGTGCAGGGGTGTGTTGCCCTCGAAATCCACGGCGGTCAGATCCGCACCGGCAGCCAGCAGTGCGACAACGGTTTCGGGTTGCCAGGCTCGGGCCGCCGCCTCGTGCAGCGGAGTCCGGCCGCCGTGGTCGCGCGCGTCGATGTCGGCTCCAGCGTCCACCAGAACCCCGATGAGCGCAGGATTGTGACTCTCGCCTGCCGCCGCGTGAAGGGGAGTCCGGCCACTGTCGTCCGTCGCGTTCAGGTCCGCCCCGGCCCGCACCAGCACGGTGATCACCTCGGGGTCCACGCGTGATATGGCCCAGTGCAACGGGGTTCCGCCGAACCTCCGGTCCCTCACACTCGGATCCGCCCCCGCATCCAGCAGCAGTGACACGATCGCGGCAGCCGGGTCGCCGGCAGCGTAGCGCCAAGGGGCAGTGTCCGGCCGGCTCACCGCACCTGAATCCGAAGCTCCCCGCACGAATTTCCCCCAGGTAGGATTCCACTTGAGCGCGATTTCCAGCGCGGTCGTGCCCTCGTCGTTCGCGGCATCGGGATGCGCGCCGATCTCCAGCAGCAACGCGATCATCACCGTATCCATGGCCCGCACGGCCTGGTGCAGAGGAGTATCCCCGTCGGCGTTTCGCACGTTGACGTCCCAGCCGGATTCGACGCACCCGGCCACCGTCCCGGCATCGGCCACTTCGGCGAAAGCCCGGGCGCTCCAGTTCTCGCAGTGTGCGGGATCGGCCACCCGCCCCTCGTCGTTGCGGGCCGCGGGGTCTGCTCCCAGGTCCAGCAACTTCATGACCACGCCGGGGGTTTCGCTCGACAAGGACGTGTGCAGAGGCGTGTTGCCGGTGGCGTCGCGGGCATTGGGATCGGATCCGGCGGCGATCAGCGCGGCGACGACCTCGGGCTGGCGGCTCGTGGCCGCCGCCGCGTGCAGAGGGATCGCGCCGCTCGCGTCCCGTGCGTTGATGTCCGCGCCGGCTTCGACGAGAACGTCGATCACGGCGGCTTCGGTGGTCCAACCCGCCGCCATGTGGAGCACGGTTGCGCCGGCGTCGTACCGGGCGTGCACATCCGCGCCGGCTTCGAGGCACTGCGTGACCTGCTCGGCCGTGGCATCGAAGAAGAAGTGCGAAGCGCCCCAGTCCTCGCAGTCCTGCCGGCCGCTGGCGGGTGCGGGGCAGAGGAGGACGAGCAGTCCGTGGACAAACCAGCCCGGATGCATCGCCGCACGAATGCCGCGCGGGTACCGTCCGCAGGCTGCTGGGGCCGTGGCGGGAATGCACAGCCTGGCCAGAGAGGCAAGCAACCCACCAGTGGTAAACTCTGCTTTACATGAAGTAAACTGGAGCTTACTCATTTCGAACCCTCCCGTCCTGATTCGTTTCTCTTGTCCTCCATCAACCGCCTCACCTCCTCCATACCTTGCAGCCACAGGTTCTCGGCCGCGTAGTCCATGGGGTTCTTGCCTTCCCGGTCGAGGGCCGTGGGATCGGCGCCGAGTTCCAGCAGCTTCGGGAACACAACCGGGTTGCGCAGGGCGGCGATGTGAAGCGGTGTCCGGCCCGCCCCGCTCCGCGCATTCACATCCGCCCCCGCGCGCACGAGCAACTCCGGCACGGCCGGATCCGGGTTGGCGGACACGGCCCAGTGGAGCGGGGTCGCGGCGGGATCGGTATTGATGTCCAGGTCAGCCCTCGCGTTCACATCGGCCCCGGCCGCGATCAGCGTCGCGACGACCGCGGAGTCGCCACGCCCCATGACGGCTTCGTGCAAGGGGGTCCGGACTCCGACACCGCCCGGCAGCCTCCGATGTCCCCCCCACGGAGTGCCGAGCGCGGCTACCACCTGGGAAGCCAGCATGCTCTCGCGTTCCGTCCACACTTCGTCATTCGCTCCCCTTGCGTTAACATCGGCCCCCGCCTCCAGGAGCGCAGCCAGAATCGCCGGATTGGCGTTCCGGGCCGCCGCTTCGTGCAATGCGGTCCTGCCCCCCCGCAGCCTGGCGTTCACATCCGCTCCCCGGCGCACCAGTTCGGTGATCACCGCCGGATTCGTGTTTTCGGCGGCCGCGCGGTGAAGCGGCGCCCTCCCACCGGACGCCAACGCGTTCACGCCGGCCCTCACCGGGACCCCGAATTCGCGGACGACGCGCGTCCTCTTGCCCGCCGCCAGCGCATTCAAGTCGGCGCCGGCATCCACCAGCGCGGCGGCCACCGCGGCATTCCCGTTCGCGGCGGCTTCGTACAGCGGCGTGACGTCCCACTCCGACCGTGTCGCCCAGGCGCTCACATCCGCTCCCCCCGCGATCAGGGCGGCGACCACGGCGGGTTCGCTGTTGTCTCGGGCGGCGTAGTGCAGGGGTGTGTAGCCCTCCCGGTTGCGCAGGTTCACCTCCGCGCCGGCACTCGTCAGCAGAGCGATCACCGCGGGGTCCCGGGTCCATCCGGCCGCCACATGAAGCGGGGTGGATCCGGCCCCATAGGACTCCATCCGCCCCGAACCGTTCCTGACCCTATCGTATTTCGCTTCGGCATCGACCACCGCACCGGACTCGAGGCAGCGCGCCACGATGCCGGCCGTGGCGTGATGGAAGAACACCGGGTCCGGCCACCTGTGGCAACTCGCCGGGTCGGCAACCGTGCCCGAGTCGTCCGCCAGTGCGGGATCGGCGCCGAGTTCCAGCAACAGGGCCGCCACGACGGGATTCTGTTCGCGAACGGACCTGTGAAGCGGGGTCTCTCCTCCTTCGGCGCGCGCATTCACCTCCGCGCCCGCGCCGATCAGGAGCCTGACCAGGCCGCGGTCCCCCGTGCGCCCCGATGCAGCGTACAGAGGCGTCCGGCCGGACTCCCGGCGTGCGTTTGGGTCGGCACCGGCGTCGAGGAGCACCGTGGCGGTGGCGGTGTTGTCGAAGGGACCACGTACGGCAGCGTGCAGGGGCGTGCCGCCGCGCCGGTCGCGCGCGTTCACCTCCGCGCCGCCTGCCAGCAGGGCGGCCACGGCGTCCGGCGAGGCGAGCCCTCGCCTGACTCCGGCGGCATGGTGCAGAGGAGTCGCACCCGATGCATCCCGGGCATTGACGTCCGAGCCGACCCCGAGCAGGACCGCGATGGCGGCCGGGAGGAAGTGGTGATTCCATTCGCGTTGGCCCAGCAGGGCGTGCAGCGGCGAATGGCCCCGTCGGTCGAGGGCACTCACATCCACGCCGGCCTCCAGGCATCCTGTCAGGCTGACGAGCGGAGCAAGCGCATACAGTTCATGGTTTTGCCAGGCGCAGACCGGAACGGCGGGAGGTGTGACCGCGACGACCCCCGGTTCCAGGGTCGCCCCCAATTCCAGCAGCTTGCTGACGATTTGAACGTCGCCGCGCCTTGCGGCACTTCCCAGCGGGGTCTCGCCCCGGTCGTTGCGCGCTTCCAGGTTCGCTCCCGCGCGCACAAGTGCCGCCACAATCGCCGTGTCGCGGTCGGACGCGGACGCGTCGTAGGGCCCGGAGAACCGCCCTGACCGGGACAGTGGAACGCTGGGAAAAGCCGTGCCCAAAGGCGGGAGAGTCGGTCCCCGCGTCCCCGCGCGGTGCAAGGGGGTGTCACCGTCTTCGGCACGTGCGTTGACATCCGCGCTGGCGTCCAGCAACGCGTTCACATGAGCGAGGCTGCTCCCGTAGACCGCGGTGTGCAGCGGTGTGGTGCCTTGGGTATCCGCCGCGTTGACGTCCGCGCCGCCCGCCAGCAGGGCCAGAAGTTGCTCGGCCCCGTCCCTCCGACCCGCAAACACGTGAAGTGGAGTTTCGCCGTTCGCGGCCCGCGCGTTGGCGTCCGCTCCGGCGTCGATCAGCGCGGCGATCATGGCCGCCGTGGGCCAGCCCCGGGGCCGATCCGCAACATGCAGTGGACTCCGGCCGTTCACGTCTCGCGCGTCGGGGTCCACACCGCGTTCCAGCAACCAGACCACCGGATCCAGGGCGGACGCCGTCATCGCCAAATGAAGCGGCGTCCGCTTGGACGCGTCGACCACGTTCACGTCCGCTCCGGCTGCCAGCAGCATCGCTGCGGCGGTGGTGTTCCCATCGGACAGTGCGAAGTGCAGCGGGGTGTTTCCGTCTTCGTTTCGCGCGTTGACATCCGCTCCGGCCTCCAGGAGCACTTCGACCGTGAGGCGGTTGTCGTTCATCAGCATGTGCCAGGACCGCAGCGCGAAGTGCAGCGGAGTGTATCCCTCGTTGTTTCGCGTGTTGACATCCGCTCCGGCTTTCAGCAATACCTCGACCGTGAGAGCCGTGCCCCGTGCAGCGAAGTGTTTCCGTCTTCGTCCCGCGCCCCGACATGCGCTCCGGCCTTGAGAAGCGCCCGGACGACCTCATGGTGGTACCCCGCCGCCCCATGCAGCGGAGTCCGACCATTGCCGTCCCGTGCGTGCAGGTCGGCGCCGGCCTCCAGAAGCAGGTTTACGGCGGTGAGCCGGCCCTCGCCGGCCACTCGGTGCAGAGGGGTCGAGCCGTCGCGGTCTTCCGCATTGGGGTCCGCGCCCGCCGCCAGCAGCAGGGCCGCAGCCTCGTCGTGCCGCCCCCCGATCGCGAGGTGCAAGGGTGATCGGCCATCGGAGTTGGGCGCGTCGACATCCCACCCGGAAGCACGCATTCTCTGAGGCCCTCGATGTCGGCGTATTCCCTGAACAACCGCGTGTTCCAGTTCTCGCACCCACGGGGCTCGGCGGTCTGGCCGCGGCTGTTGCGCGCCATCGGGTCGGCACCCAGCGACAGCAGCCGCTCGACCACGGAGTTGTGGTTGTGCCAGGCGATGTGCAGCGGCGTGTTGCCCATGGCATCTCGTGCGTCGACATCGGCTCCGGCCGCCACCAGGGCGGAAATCACCGCGGCGTTCTCGTACTCCGCCGCGTCGTGCAACGGGGCACGTCCCCTCAGATCCGGGGCGTTCACGTCCGATCCGGCCGCCAGCAGCGGGGCGAGCGCGCGGGGGCCGTGCCCGGAGTACAGGTGCAGGGGCGTTCGACCCCATGCGTCCGTCACATTCACGTCGGCGCCGGCCGCCAGCAGCGTCTTGATCACCACCTCACCTCTGGCTCCGAACAGCGGCGTGGCTCCCTTCCAGTCCCGTGCGTTGACATCCGCGCCGACGGCCAGCAGTGCGGCGATGGCCGCATTGTGGGAGGCGAAGTGCAACGGCGACCGGCCATCGTGGCTCCGCACGTTGACATCCGCGCCGACGGCCAGCAGTGCGGCGATGGCCGTGGTATCGCTGGTGCCGTGAAGCGGGGTCCAACCTCGATGGTCACGCGCGCTGACGTCTGCTCCGGCCTCCAGCAGAAGGGCCAGGATCGCGGGGCTTCCCCTGGCTGCCGCGTGCAGCGGCGTGCCGCCCCAGCGGTTGCGCGCGTCGGCGTCGGCGCCCGCTTCGAGCAGGAAGGCAACCGCGGCCGGATCCGCGCGTCTGGCCGCACGATACAGTAGCGTCTCGCCCCGGATGGCCGGGGCGTTGATGTCGTGGCCGCGGGCCAGGCAATCACGCACCAATTCGACGGTAGCCGGCTCCTCGAACCCGGGCTTGTTCCAGTTCTCGCAAGGGGTAGGATGAGCGATGTCGGCCCGGTTGTTCCGTGCAAGGGGGTCGGCCCCGAAATCCAGCAACATCCTGACAACCGCGGGGTTTCGTTGCCACCGGCCACTGCGCGCGGCGTGCAGGGGCGTATTCCCGTTGTCGTCGCGCGCGTCCACCTCCGCCCCCGCAGCCACCAGCGCGGCGACCATGGGTTCCTTGCCCCTCTCAGCCGCTTCGTGCAGCGCGGTCCACCCTCCCGCCGCCCGTGCGTGGACATCCGTCCCGGCTTCGACCAGGAGGAGCACAACGTTGGCGGAATCCTCCCGGCTTCCCGCCGCCGCGTGTAGCGGGGTCCGGCCTTCGCCGTCCCGCGCGTGCGGATCCGCCCCGGCGGCCAGCAGAGAGGCGGCGAGGGCGGGACGGTGCGCCATGTGCAGGGGGGTACGGCCGCCTCGATTTCGTGCGTTCACGTTCCCCCCCAACGCTACGAGCACGTCTACGAAATCCGGGTGGCGGGCCGTGTGCAGTGGGGTGCCGCCGCTTCCGTCCCTCGCGTTCACATCCGCGCCTGCCGCCAGCAGAGCTGAGACCAGGGCGGAATCGGATCGGCTACCGCGCAAGGAAACAGTATGCAACGGCGTCCAGCCCCTGTTGTCCCGGGCGTTCACATCCGCGCCTGCCGCCAGCAAGAGCGCTGCCGCGGCCGCTGCCCGGTTTCCCCGGAAGGAGACAGCATGGAGCGGTGTGGCACCGTTGCGGTCCCGGGCCTCCGGGTCGGCACCCGCGGCCAACAGGACCCGGATCGCCCCACCCTCCAGACCGCGCCCAGCGAAGTGAAGCGGGCTTTTGCGGGAGTCGTCCCGCGCGCCAGGGTCCGCGCCCGCCGCCAGCAACGCGGCGATGACGGTGCTGTCGTGGCCTTGGATGACTGCACGGTGCAAGGGCGTTTCACCCCGTTTGTCCCGTGCATCCGGATTCGCACCCGCCTCCGCGAGCACCCGGATGAGGGCGGTATCCCCGTGCAGGGCCGCCATGTGCAGTGGGGCCCGATCCCCAGCGGCATCGACGTCCGCGCCCACTTCCAGAAGCCGCATCACCATGGCGAGATCCCGGTTGTCGACCGCATGGTGCAACAGGGTGCTCCCATCGGAGTCTCGCGCGTTGACGTCCACGCCCGCGGCCAGGAGGGCTTCGACCACGGGCATCCGGTCCGCCAACACCGCACTGCGTAGCGGGGTTTCGCCGGACGAGTCCCGGGCGTTTACGTCGGCTCCGGCGTCGACCAGAACGGCGACCACCGCGGGGTCCCGTGCCCAGCGGGCGGCCAAGTGCAGAGGTGTCGCGCCGCCCTCGCCCACGGCGTTCACATCCGCGCCGGATTCGAGACAGCTTGTCACCTGCTCGGCGGTGCCTGTCGAAAAGAAAGACCGGGTCCCCCACGCGGCGCAGTCTTCCTGGGCGTCGGCGGGAACCGATGAGAGGAGGACCAGGGCTGTAGTGAGAAGGAACTGTCTCATGGTTCACCTTCGCGGTTCCACTGGCCCCAAAGTATACGGTGTGCCCTACCCCGAGGGAATCAAAGCCGACTCGTTCCGCGCCGTCGCACCGCCGGTCCGATCTCTCCAGGGGGTGACCAACCCACGAACCCCCCGCCCCC
>CAZTOF010000774.1:0-3117 GCA_964615515.1 uncultured Gemmatimonadaceae bacterium | reverse complement strand
GGGGTCGCGCCGGGCTCGGTGGTATTTCCGGTCAGTCTCGACCGGCTTCGACGCGACGATCGGCCGCGGGCGCTGGGGGCGCTGGCGGGCCTGACGAGGCGCGTTCCGGCGGTGGTTGTGCACGCCCCGCCGGGGGTGGTGGCCGCGGCGCCCGAGTGTTTCGACTTCGCCTGCTTCGTCACGGGTGGGGTGGAGGGGGGGCGCATTCGGCGCCGGAGGTCAGGGCTCGGTGTCGTCTGGCTCGGAGAGGTATAGCGACGTGGCGAGCTTCTCCCACGCCTCGATGCGGGCCATGTGGTCGGCGGCCGTCTCCGGGTCACCCTGGAGCGCGGGATCCTGGGAGAGCGCGTAGTACACCCAGATGTAGTAGTTGGGGATTCCCAGCGTGGAACGATCCGGCCAGTAGTCCCATTCGTCGGGAATCCCGGAACGGTGCATGAAGACGCTGTCCGCCAGGAGGCGGGTGCGGGGGATGTCCAGCCACGTTCCGAGCAGACTGCCCTCGGAGCGCGTGTCCCGGTTGCGCAGGACACCCCAGGGCTCGAGTTCGGCGGGGTCGCCGGGCCAGAGCCGGAAGGCCAGGCCCTGCCGCACGATGTGCTGCGTGATGCCGAAGCGCCCGGCCGGAGTGTTGGCCGATGCGAAGTATACGGGACGGTCCCCCAGGGAATTGGCGATCGCGGCGAGCGCGAACTGCTGCCACGGGTAGAACAGCTGGCCGCCGGCCATCCTGGCGGTCACGAGACCCAGATCGAAGGCCCGGTCGCTCTGCAGCGAGCGGTAGTTGCCGGCCACCGCCTCGACGCGGGCGTCGTCGAGGTCGGCGCGGAAGATCCCGCGTGCCGGGGACCGCACGGGTTCACGAAGGAGGAGCGGAATCTTGCCCGCGGCCTCGGATTCGGCGGGGTCGTGGGTGTACATGGCGGCCGTGTTCTCGGCGGTGTAGGGCCGCTGGCACAGGATGCGTGTCGGGTCCGCGTCCGGGTCCTGGCCGGGCCGGCAGGGACGGGTGAGGTCGCGGAGCTGCTTGACGTACCAGTCCGTGTTGAGGTAGGAAGTCACCGCGATCGTCACGTCGCGCCGGATGCCCTCCACCTCCTGCAGGTACCAGAGCGGGAAGGTGTCGTTGTCGCCGTTGGTGAAGAGGAGACCGTAGGGCTCGACGCTCATGAGGAGGTTGTAGGCCCAGTCCCGGGCCGCGTAGTCTCCGCTGCGGCTGGCCCAGCTGAAGTTGAGCACGAGGGGGACGAGGGCCAGCGCGAGTACCGGCGAGGTGGCAACCGGCGAGCGCCCGGACTTTCGCGTGATCCGGTCCCACAGGCTCGCAATGCCGATCCCTGCAAGCAGGCCCCACACCGAGAACCCCACGACGAAGAAGTAGTCGCGTTCGCGGACTTCGGCGATATCCCGGTACGTGCGTGCATTCACCGCCTCCATGGCCCGTTGGAGTTCGTCGCCCTGGGGCAGCGGCATGGAGTACCCGTACTTGAAGTTCAGGTAGTAGACGAGGCCGGCCGACAGCACGGCGAAGAGGGAAATGAAGTAGACCCAGCTCGCCCGGTCGCGGCGGTAGTGTTCGAGGATGCCGAAGATGCCCAGCGCGATGAAGAGCACGGTGATGGGAATGCGGGCCCTGCCGAAGGTCGAGTCGGCCGGCGAAAGGGACCGGGCCCACTGCCAGTCGAAGTACTGGAGCCAGTTCCCGGCCTGGGAGACCAGGGGAGCCTGGCGGTTGGAAAGCGGCGGCTTTTCGTACTGCTTGCGTTTCAGCGCGTCCGACAGATCCTCGCATCCCGCGTTGCCGTAGGTGACGACGCTCGCGACGGCCTCGCCGATGTTCTCGCAGGTCGGTTGCGCCTCGTTGATGACCGGACCGAGACCCGAGCGGATGGGAAGGAAGAGGTGGATGGAGAGTCCCAGGACGACGGCGGGGATGCCGAACAGGTACAGTCGGTAGTTCAGGAGGCAGCGCGGGTGAACGAAGACCACGAAGAGGAACAGGGCGGGGGCCGCCAGGAAGGCCATGAGGTGGTTGCCCACCGAGAGCGCCAGCACGAACACCATGAGAATGAGGAGGTTGTCGTCTCCGGACTTTCCCAGCCGCTCCTGCCAGCGGAAGGCGAGCCAGGAGAGCAGGGAGATGGTCAGGAGCGACACCGTGTAGACCTTCTCGTTCACGTTCGACTGGTTCCAGACCGTAAACGCGGTGGCGCTTACCAGAACGGCGGCGAAGGCTCCGATGAGGCGGAAGCGGCGGTCGTCGGAGAAGTGGCGCAGGATGTGGTGCACCACCAGGAACCAGAGGCCGTGCGAGAGGGCGCCCATGAATGCGGAAAGGAGGTTGATCTTGACGGCGGTGGACAGGCCGAAGATCCCCAGAAGGATGTCCCAGGTGCGTCCGAGGACCACGAAGAGAGGGTTCCCGGGGGGGTGCGGGATGCCCATGATGTGTGCGGTCGCGATGTATTCGCTGGTGTCCCAGAACGCGGTCGTGGGTGCGAGGGTCACGGCGTAGAGCAGCCCCACCACGGCTGCCGCCGCCCCGGCCCACGCGTATGGCGGTGACGTTTCGGGGGTGGTCTGCGGATCCTTGCGATGCCGCCGCATGCGCGCCTCTCCTTGCGTTGACTTTTTCCGGGGATGTTTCAAAGGTACTCGGTCTGTTCCCAACCTGCCTCGTCCTGAACCGAATTGAACGTCGAACCCGCCCTCGCGTCCTTCCTCGAGGATGCCGCCCCCGGGACCCGCACCGCCGTCTGGTGCGAGTTCCCGTTCGACTCCGAGACCGCCGTCACCGCCTATCACAAGCTGCGCTACGGTGGATTCGGGTTCCTTCTGGAATCGGTGGCGGGAGGTGAACGGTGGGCCCGCTACAGCTTCCTGGGAAGCAGGCCGCGCGAGGTGTGGCGTCTGGAAGGTAGCGACCTCTCGCTCTGGCGCCCCGCCCGGGGCTGGAGGCGGCAGGAAACGGACGACCCCCTGGCGGACCTCGAAACACGCCTGAAGGAGGCCCGGCCCCGGCCCGACCCCCGTCTCCCGCGCTTTTGGGGCGGGGGCGTCGGCTACTTCGGATACGACCTGGTCCGCCGGATGGAGAACCTGGGCCCGGGACCACCC
>CAZTOF010000773.1:0-1664 GCA_964615515.1 uncultured Gemmatimonadaceae bacterium | reverse complement strand
GCGCGCGCTCCCCCGCCGCGGCGGGGGAGCGCGCCCCTGTCCTGTCCATTCCCTTTCCTCCTGCCATCGTGCAACTCTCTGACTCGCCCTACTCTAATCATTTTACCCTCCCGCGTCTCCCCCCACGTTGGCAGATAGGGTAGCGTCGACCTGGAACCGATCGCCTTCGCCCAGGTCTCGGTTGCGTCGGCGGGGGGCGAGGCGGTCTCGGGATCGGCGGTTTCCGACCGCTTCGGGGCGTTCGTGGTGCCCGGAATCCCGGGCGGAGGACCCGTGCGTATCGAGGTGAGTGCGTTCGGCTACGCCGTCTGGGCCCACACCTACGAGGCCGTGCCCTCCGACCCGGTACGCGTCCTGATGACGCCCGCGCCGTTCGGCTTGGAGGGCCTCGAAGTGATTGCAAGCGGCCGTGCCGGGGACCCATTGTCGCTGTCGCGCGACGCATTCGTCATCGATACCGTGTTGATCCGCAGCCTCCCGACGATCCTGGAGACGGACGTGCTACGCGCGACCGCGGTCTCGCCCTCCGCTTCGGCGCCCTCGGACTACGCCTCGGTCCCGTTCATCCGGGGCGGCACGAGCGACGGCACCCCGGTGCTTCTGGACGGTGTGCGGCTTTTCAACGCATTTCACTTTGGAGGGTTCATCTCGGCGATCAACCCGGAAGTGGTCAAGCACGCTACGCTGCTCGCGGGAACCGGCGGCGACGGACTCTCCGTCGGGTCGCTCTCGGGTGCCATCGACATTGCAACCCGGGACGGGTCCCGGGACCGGAGACGGATGGCCGGCGCTCTGGGGCTCGCGTCATCGCGGTTGTCCGTCGAAGGACCCATCAGCGGGAACGTGACCTACCTGTTGGACGGTCGGCGCACATATATCGACGGTGCCACATTGGCGCTCAAGCAGCTGGGGGTCATCGACGGGCACGCGCCCTACTTCTTTCACGATGTGCACGCCAAGGTGACGACCGATCTCGGTGGAGTGCGCCGGCTGTCCGTGAGCGGGTACCTGAACGCGGAATCGCTGAACGACGTGGACACCCGGGAGCGGGTGACCAGGACGACATCGACTGCGTGGGGCAATGCCGCCCTCTCGGTTCACTACCGGGACAGGCTCGGTGCCCAGGGGATCATTGACGCCAACCTGGGGCACAGCCGGTTCACGAGCGAGCTGACCAGAGTCGTGGACCATCATATCGGCGTAGACGACGATGGCGAGCTTCACGATCCGCCGCCCAGGACAACGCTGTCCGGAGACGGTGCGATGAGCGAGAGCCGCGCCAACGTGCGGGTGACCTGGCACCGGAAACACGCCACGATCATGACGGCAGCGCAAGCGACTCGGTTCGAAGTCGACCACGACTTCCACTACACCGACGCCAGCTTCCTGGATTGGGACATCTCCTCGGTCCTTTCGCGGTTCGCTCTCCGCGAGAGCCGCTGGCGGCTGGCCGCCTACACAAGCGTCGAGGTCCCGTTGCGGCGCGGGTTCTCGACCCGGGCGGGCCTCCGTGTGGACCGTTTCCAGGGACTGGCGACCACCTTGGCACCCTTCGCCGAGTTGAGCTACGAGGGCTCCTGGTGGGGTGCCCGCGTTTCGGGGTCGCGCTCGCACCAGGCGCTGGTCTCGTTGCGCAACGAGGAGGCGCTGCTTGCCAGCTACCT
>CAZTOF010000772.1:0-2624 GCA_964615515.1 uncultured Gemmatimonadaceae bacterium | reverse complement strand
CACAATTCTACAGACGCTGAGTTTGACAGTGTTCGAGAAAACCCCGCTTTTGCGGCTATTTTCTGATACCGATTACACTTTTCTCAGTGGAGGCTCCCGTAACCTGTTGAATCTATTGGAGTAATTCCTGGGACACTACTGACTGGAGGCCTGGACCTCCTCCCCGTCGAACCGTCTCCTCGGCGAAACCGACGACTTTCTCCACGTTCTGGGCAGATTCGTCCAGCGGCCGCGAGTCCATGGCGGGGTCGTCCACGACGCCCGGATCGCGGCCATCTGCGTCGCGCACGCCACGGACGTCCTGCTCACCCGGGACCGTGACTTCTCGCTGTTCCCGGAGCTCCGCACGCGCGATCCGCTTCCTTCGCCGTAGCTGGATCAAACCGAGAGGGTGACGCTCCAACTGGTGAAACGGTCGAACGTCGTGGCGATGAGTATGTAGTGTATCTCGCCGGGGGCAACGTCGAACACACTGTCGTACGTCCTTCCACTCGACAGGAGGACCTCCACCCTGGCGGAGACGGGAGCGTTTGTTGTGTTGGTCAGCCTGCCCTCGAATCCTCGTGAGAACGAGTCGTAGCGGATAGAGAGATCGACGCCGCCATCGCTCACCATGGCGACGTCCTCGAGTCCGTATTCGAGTTCTGTTTCGCTTGGTCCGAACGGGCTGTCACAGCCGGAAGGCAGCGTAGCAAGGGCAGTGATCAGGACGATGGCGCGGGTGACGGCGGCTCCTCGACGTTTCATCATGGGGTTCTCTGCGGCGCGGGACGGCACGCAAGAAAGGCCGGTTACTCGGGCAGCGCGAGTTGGCTGATTCCCGTAACCCATTGAAATAAGATGGCTTATTGGATCCAGGCTGACTGTGCTTCCGCCGTCCTTTCCCTCATTGCAGACGGGATTCCGCAAGACTATTTGGCCCGGTCTCGGACTCCACCGGACTCGGCCCACCATCGCCCAACTCCACGAGCGTAACGAAGAACCCGGCCCGCATTCAACGTGAACTCGGGTCCCCGGTCTACGGATGCCGCAACCCCGTAGCGCCCGCCGACACGCTCCCCCACGGCCACCAGCAGATGTGCGCCGGGCTCGACCGCCGGGCCGTGGAGTAGCGCGCCGACATCGACCGCAAGCTGCTGTGTCCCGGCGTCGACCTGCCGGTCTCAACGGCCTGTGACAGCCGGCCGGGAAGCTTGACGGTCGGCTGGTGGCCGTCTCGACCTCGTTCCGGACGACCTGCACGTGCTCGGTGGTCTTCACGTAGTCGCGGGCGCATCGCGCCTGACCCGTCACGGCCGTGGTGAGCAAGCAAGCCTGCTCGTTGGGAGTCATCATGCGCGGCGTCAATCGCTGGGCGGTCGGTGTGGGCATGATCGCCTCGGCGCCGGCATCGACTACCCCTCGGACGCAACCACAGCTTCCGGCCTGAGCCGCCTGCGGAGGAGACGTCCACCTCACCGCGGGCATGTCCTTCCGCTTCCAGGAGCCCCCGCCCGCAGCAGCGGGCGCACCCGAGGCAGGGCGGCCGACGGCACCGCTCCGCCCATCTTCCGAGCACCACGACAAGGGGCGAAAGTCCGCCCGCGAAAGAAGCATCCGACACGCGTCGAAACTCACGACCTTCGCCTTGGATACGCCGTTATTGGTTGCTGATCCAATTCCTTGGACTGCCTCCATGGAGGCAGTCCTGTAGCAAGACAAAAGAAGTTCCGGTCAATGTTTCCAGCATGTCAATATGTTGACGACCTCCAGATGCACCAGGATGGTGCGCGTATTGCTTGCTACTTCGTTTCCAGAACGATATCCAATCCTGGACAGAGTCCAGGGGTTGCGGAAGAGGCGAAAATCCCCGCCGCGACGCGGAGAACACCTCATCGCCCACGCCTGCGGCCTGCCGCCGCGCGGCGCCGGGCCACCATCCCGACCCCCGGCGCAGCGCACCGATTCCACCGCCGAGGAACATCCCGGTGAACACCTAGCGTACCTAGCGCCCAACTGCCGCCACTGGCGGCCGCACGCCGACAGCCCCGACCAACATGGTCTGCGGCCTGATCCGCAGTAGCAGCGACCAACCCCGTCCCCCGGATCATCCTCGACCTCGTACGGCGAGAGTCCACCGACTACCCCATGGTACTCGCAACGCCGAGCAGCTTCGGCTGCTCGCTGTACGAGGACCGGCCGCCACAGCCGGACTGGCAGCAAAAAGCCGGCCCGACCGCCGTACCCCGTCCCGGCACACCTCCGACGGTTGCCAGCCGCGATTGCGCACCGGGCGAGCCGGCGCCGGAAGCGTGACGTCCTCCTTCCGGGTCACGCGCCGGCGAACCGGGGCCGGGGACACCGCCGGCGGCCATCCCCCAAGCCTGGCAGGAGACGCCGAGCAACGCCGACAGGGCTTTCACCTGGTCCGGCGGATCCTCGCACGGGGGCATCTGCGACGCCAGCCAGCAGCCGGCGGCGTATCAGGTCGCAACGACGCGTACTCCGGATCCGGACCCTCCGGGGCAACGCGTACCCGCCCGCCTGGGCTGGTGGCCGTTGTCCAGCTGCCTGTTCGACTCCTTCAGGCGATGCGCCCCGTGCCGCCCGCCCCGCTGCCGGCGCAAGCCGCGGCCATCCATACC
>CAZTOF010000771.1:0-2949 GCA_964615515.1 uncultured Gemmatimonadaceae bacterium | reverse complement strand
AGAGGTAGGGAATGGTCTGGATGAAGACCGCATACGGGCTCAGCCCGGCCAGAAAGGCCGCCTCGGCCCCGGCGGCTTCACCGGCCGCGGAGCCCAGCCCGTCCCCGATCAGCGACACCTCGTAGCCCACCCACGTCGAGATCGGGACCAGCGCGGCCACGGGCGCGGCCGTCGAGTCCACCAGGTACGCCAGCTTCTCCCGGGACACCTTGAGCCTGTCGGTGACCGGGCGCATGGTGTTTCCCACGACCAGGGTGTTCGCGTAGTCGTCGAAGAAGATGGCGAGGCCCGCGAGCCCGGTGGCCAGCTTCCCCCGCCGGCGGTTCCGGGCCAGCGGCGCCACCGCGCGCACGATCCCCATGGTGCCCCCGTTCCTGCTGATCAGGCCGACCATGCCGCCCAGCAGCAGGCTGAAGACGATGATCTGGGTGTGCCCGCCGGTGTCGCCGAGGGCGTGCACGACATATTCGTCGACGAGCCGCCAGGTGGCCTGCACCGGGTTGTACCCCGCCACCGCGAGCGCCCCCAGCCAGATCCCCGCCAGCAGCGCGGTGATCACCTCCTTGAAGACCAGGGCGAGCACGATCGCGAGGAGCGGCGGCAGAATGGAGAACCACGCCGGAGCGAAGGGGCTTGCGAACTCGTGGACGTTGTCGCCGATCCGAACCTGGAGGGGCAACGCGTCGCGGGAGGCGACCGAGACGTCGCGGAACTCCCGGGTCTCGCCGGGGCCGACCGGACCCGAGGCCAGCAGCGCGCCGGACGCGTCGCGGACTTCGACGAGCGACGACATCGCACCGCCGCCGTGGACCGTCAGGGAGAACGGGACCGAGGACAGGATGACCTTGGGACCCTCCACGGCTTCCTGCCCGCGGGCACCGAGCGGGGTCGAGGCCGGCAGGAGGAGCGTCACGAACACCAGGAGAACCGGATGCATCGCCGTTCGAATGCCGAGGGGGTCCCGTCCACGGGCTCCCGGGTCCTTCAGGCCGCGAAGGAGGCGGGGGCGTGCGTCTCTGCTGCAGTCGGCTCGGCGGTTCTCGGGGAACATGCTGGCTCCGGGCTTCGGGAAGTCGGCGGTGCGGACCGGATGACCCGGTCGCGCGTCCCCATGATCATGTTGGCCGGGCGCCCGCGGGGCAATTACCTTTCAGCCGCCTTCGGGACGGACCGGCCGGGAAAACGGAAGGCCGGTTCCCGGAAGGGGCCATGCAGGGCCGGTGCCCGGTCCAACTCAAGCGTGATACCCAGGACAGGAGTGCGGATCGAAAAGGTGACCCCGGCAGACCCCACGGTGCTGATGGACGCCGCGGACGTGCGGCGTGCCATCGACCGCATGGCCCACGAGGTCCTGGAGAAGCTGGGCGGCACGCGGCGCCTGGTTCTCATCGGCATTCAGCGCAGGGGCGTCGACCTGGCCGACATGATCGGCGAGGCCATCGCGGGGGTCGAGGGCGAGGGCGTCCCGACCGGCACCCTGGACATCACCTTCTACCGCGACGACCTGATGGCCCTGGGCCCGCGGCCGCTGGTGGGCGAGACCCGGTTGCCCCCGGGGGGCGTGGACGACAGGGCGGTCGTCCTGGTGGACGACGTGCTCTACACCGGGCGGACCGCCCGCGCCGCCCTGAACGAGCTCATGGACTGGGGCCGCCCCGCGCGCATCCTGCTCTGCGTGCTGGTCGACCGGGGTGACCGCGAACTCCCCATACAGCCCGACATCGCCGGCCGCGAGTTTCCGGTGCTGGCCAACCAGCGCGTGGACGTGCTCGTCCCCCGGCTGGACGGGGAGCTGGCCGTGGTCCTGAGCGCACTGGAGCGCGGGTGAGCGGGACCGCCACCGCCCTGGGCAAGGACCTGACCGGGCTCGAACCCCTGTCGGCCGATCAGATTCGCGTCATCCTCGACACCGCCGAGCCCTTCAAGGAGATCACGGAGCGGCGGGTCAAGAAGGTGCCCGTGCTCAGGGGGAAGACGATCGTCAACCTCTTCTTCGAGGCGTCGACCCGCACGCGCATCTCCTTCGAGTTCGCCGAGAAGCGGCTGTCGGCCGACACGGTGAACATCGGCGCCGTGGGTTCCTCCGTCTCCAAGGGAGAGACGCTGGTGGACACGGCGCGGAACCTGGAGGCGATGAGCATCGACATGGTGGTCATCCGCCACTGGTCGGCGGGCGCCGCCTCCTTCCTGGCGGCGCGCATCCCCTCGAATGTGATCAACGCCGGGGACGGCGCCCACGAACACCCCACCCAGGGCCTGCTCGACATCCTCACCCTGCGCGACCACTTCGGCCGGCTCGAAGGCCTCAAGGTCTGCATCGTCGGGGACGTGCTGCACTCGCGGGTCGCCCGTTCCAACATCTACGGGCTCGTCAAGCTCGGCGCCGAGGTGGGGGTCTGCGGGCCGCGCACGCTTCTTCCCGCCGCCATCGAGGAGCTGGGCGTGCGGGTCTTCGGCCGCGTGGAGGAGGCGGTCGAGTGGGCCGATGCCATCAATGTGCTGCGATTGCAGCTGGAACGCATGCAGGACGGCTTCGTGCCCTCGCTCAGGGAGTACAACCGCGTCTTCGGGATCACCCGGGCGCGCCTGGAGCACGCCCCCGGACGGTTGCTCATCCTGCACCCCGGACCGATGAACCGCGGCGTGGAGATCGACTCGGACGTGGCCGACGGGCCGCATTCGGTCATCCTGCAGCAGGTGACCAACGGGGTGGCCGTGCGGATGGCGGTGCTGTACCTGCTGGCCGGGGGGGCGCCGCACCTGGCGGAGGCGGCCAGGGACTGGACGGGCGCGTGAGAACGGGGGTCGTGGAGGTGCCGCGGACGCACCCGGGCTGCCGTGACGCGCCGATCGTCGGGGGTTCGGCGTGAGCAGGCTGCTGATCCGGGGCGGCCGGGTGACCGACCCGGGCGCGGGCACGGATTTCGAAGGCGATGTCCTGGTGGAAGG
>CAZTOF010000770.1:0-1851 GCA_964615515.1 uncultured Gemmatimonadaceae bacterium | reverse complement strand
GCGCCGGGGAGAGCGCCCCGCACGAAGGCGATGACCTTGTCGACGGAGGAGGCGGTGGCGACCGTGTCCGGGAGGTGGCGGGCGCGATCCAGGTCGCCGAAGAGGACGAGCGGGCGGCCATACTCGATCGCCAGCGCGACTTCGGAGGCCGTGCCGAAGCTGCCCGGCAGCGCGACGACCACGTCGGAGGTCAGCACGTTGACGTGGTTCCGCGAGAACGCATCCGCGCCCAGCTTGCCCAGGTGGGTGCGGACCGGGAGTTCGACCCAGGGATTGGGGTACCCGGAGGGCGTTCCCGGTCCCCCGCCCGCCTCCGCGAGCGGCAGCACCCCGATCACCAGGCCCGCGCGGTCCTCCACTTCCGCAAAGGCACGCGAGACCGAGGTCATCACACCGGTACCGCCCCCGGTCAGCAGATGGACCCCGAGCCGCGCGAGCCGCCGCCCGAGGGGCACGGCCAGGTCCTGGTGGGAATGGGCACCCGCGCCCATGACGCCGATGATGGGGAGCCGGTTCAACAGTTGGGTGGAGTCGCGTCGAGAGTGGTCTTCGGGGGCGAGGAAGTCCGAGCAATACTCGCCGACCCGTCCGATTCACGCCAATCGGAAGGTGCATGCTCCTCCTCCTGTGGGTCGTGGGAGGCGCGGCGGCCTTCTGCGGCCCAAGCCGGCCTCTCCCTGGCCTTCATCGTCACCGCTTCGGGCGAGTCGATTCTCGTCTTCGCGGGTTTCACCCTGGGGCTCGGACGCCCTGGAAGCGCATGTCGGCTCAGCCCTGGCACCACGGCGGCGCGCCCGGATTCATCCGGGACGGCAGCCGTACCCGTCCCCTACTCGATCCCCAACAGCTCGATCTCGAAGACGAGCACCTGGTTGGGTCCGATGACCGGGAGCTTGCCGTCCGGACCGTACGCCAGATCACTCGGTATCGCCACGCGGATATGTCCGCCCACCTTCATCAGCTTGAGCGCCTCCGAGAATCCGGGGACGACCTCGTCAACCACGAAGGTGACCGCCTCCCCGTCGCTGTAGGAGGAGTCGAACTCCGTGCCGTCGGGCAGCGTCCCGCGATAGTGAACGGTGGCGAGCCCTCCCGCCTCGGGACTGGCGCCGTCGCCCTCCCTGAGCACCTCGTACTGGAGCCCGGACTCGGTGACGATCACGCCGTCCCGGGAAGCGTGCTCCGCCAGGAACGCCTCGCCCTCCGCGCTGCCCCGCTCCCGCGCCTCCTCCCGGATCATCTCGTTGAAGGCGGTCATCGCAACCTGAATCTCATCCGGGGTCAGCGCGGGCTCCGCCTCCGCGAGCACATCGGTGACCCCCTTCAGCAGGGCTGCCATGTCCACATGCTCCTCGATGTCCACGAGGGACCTGCCGATGTTCAGTCCGATCCCGTAACTCGCCTTCTGGGCGTCGGTTTCGAGGGTCGCGTCGGGGAGGCATGCCGCCAGCGCAAGGAGAGCGGGAAGGGCAGCCAGGCGAGAGCGATTGGACATGACGGTCTTCCTTGTCGGGGAGAGGCGCGGAGCGAACACGCAAACTAACGACGACGGTGGAGCGCGCCAGCGGCCGCGCGGCGCCGCCAGGTCTCCGGGGACCGCGCATGAGCCCACGGACGAGCCCGCGCGATACACGAATCCCGCATTGCCGCGAGCGGCCACCGCGCGGGCTGAACTCGCGGAGAGGCGTGGGGCCCTTTCCTCGCGCACGGTCTTGGCGCCGGGGCCGCCATTGTGATAGCTTCGCCTGTCCACCGCCTCGAACCGGAGAGATGCCCGTGCAAAGACCCTCCACCCTTTCCGCCGCCTTCTTTCTCTGCATCACCACCCCCGCCGCCTCCCTGGCCCAGCCC
>CAZTOF010000769.1:0-4640 GCA_964615515.1 uncultured Gemmatimonadaceae bacterium | reverse complement strand
GGGCCACGGTGACGCGGTCGGCCCTCGTCCCGATGATCCCGGCGCGTCCGGCAAGGACGGTCGGGTGAGCGTTGTCGTCCTCCGCCTCGAAGCGGTCGCGCTCTCCATGGACCGGCAGCGAAACCCGGACGGGGGCCGCTGCGTAGTGGCAGACGCGGATCGCGGTGTCGGGGCCAAGGTCGGCGTGGGGCCGGAGCCAGCGACCACGCGGGCGGACGCTGGCGGGAGAGCGGCGCGAGCAGTTTGGGCAACGGCGGCAGCCGGAGGAGCATCGGGTTGGTCCGCGGCGTCTGAAAGCGGCGTTCGGATGGCCTTCCCGCCAGGGATTGTTGATGCGGTAGCGACCCCGGGAGGGCAGGGGCGAGGTGTGAATTCCCACCTCGCCCCGAACCCGTACCGAGCCCTCGGCGAGGGGGGTCGCTACCGCCACGGCCCATGCCGCTCGTGCGCCACGGCCCACCGAGCAGCCGGGCCGCAAGACCTTGCCGCCCTACCGGATGAGCGGGCCATCCGGCGCGCATCGCCGGAGGTGCGAAGTGCGCATCGGACCCCCATGTCGTTTGCGCATTCAGGTACGGCTGTAAGTCGTGCGCCGCTCGCCGGTTGGCACGCTCGGGCACTGCGCTCGACCCGCCGCTTTCCGCCCGTGACGAATCGGTCCTATTTGGAGGCGTGAGACGCCTATGGCGCTCGCGGCTGGCTGGCGGTGGCCGTGTGAATCGCCGAGGGGCCGAAGTGTGAATCGCATCCCTATGTCTTTTTCACACTCCGGTGCGGTCGTAAGTCGAAGTGCGCTCGCCGAATCGGACGATCCGACTGTGGACGGGACCGCCTTCCAACCAATACGGCGTCCGCCCCGACCGAGTTTCGCCGCCCGGCGGGGGCCTCGCCGTGGATATGGCCAAACCGTGTTCGGAGGGTTGCGATGGCCGCTCTCCTTGACTGGAGGCAGGCCGGGGACCTTGGACACCGCGCCTTCGAACCCCAGAGACCCGCGCGACGTTCCTGCGAGGGACCGATAGGCCGCTAGGTAACCATGTCACCGCAGGAATCGCGGCAGTCTCCTGACGACCACCGATTCGACATCCATCTCGTCGCGTTCAATGAATCCGACCAGACCATCCGGCCCGAAGGCGTCCGGGAGCGTGATCGAACCCGCCGGAAACGTCCCGGCGTATTCCCCTGACGGACTCAATACGTCAATCGCGCCGTCTGCGTCCGGGAAGCCGTCGCGGCGCAATACCCAGATACGCCCGTCCCACGTCGCGGCCAGCGCGCGGATGACCGAAAGCTCAGGATAAAAGGGGACATCGAAACTCGCGAATGTCGTCCATCCGGCCCGCTCGGCTCGAAGCCGCTCTGCCGCCTGCTGCTCGTGCCAAGCCTCTTGCATCATTGCCGTCACCGGCTGCGGATTGAAGGGCCGGGTAATCACACGCTCGACACGCGCTCTGCCATCGGGTGGTATGAGCTTGAGCTTGTAGGTCGAAGAATCGCTGAACACGACGGTACCGTCCGGCAGCATCCCGTACAGAAGCTCGGGCTCAAAGATCGCGGGCATGGACATTGAACCGAATCCCATGGTCCTGGTTGCGTCGAGCACCGTAGACTCCGGCAACCAGCCTTCGGCGATGGTCTCCATATCCGCGACATCGCCCGCGAGGGATATTCTCAGAATGGGCTGCGAGGTCCACCCACGCGTGTTTCTCGCGGAACGCAGGGTCAGCAGGTGCCCGCCACGAGGGTCACCCTGAATGTCCGTGAACATCCGCAAGTCGTCGGGCTTGCGGACCATGCGAACGAAGTCGCCCGCCGGGTCGAAGATCTGCCATGCGGCCTGCCGACTCTCACCCACCGCCGTCGTACCGTCTCGCATAACGACATAGCCCCAAGGCCAGTTGAACTCACCCGGCCCCTCGCCCATCCTGCCGAACTCGCGCAGGAATGCGCCCGTGGGGTCGAAGACAAGAACGCGCAGGCTCGTTGGCATTGGGATGTCCGCAGGCATGCCCGCCCGCATGACGCCATCGAAGACGTACAGGTTCCCTCCCTCGTCGAACCCGAGCCTCACGATGGTCGTGAAGCTCTCCCACGTCTCCCCGGTGGTCGTGCCGACCCGGAACACTTCCTCGAAGGCGGCCTCGATGTGGCGATCTTTGGCCGTAAGCTCAATTACCTCCTGGGCACCGAGCGGCGCGACCAAGCCCGCTATCGCGGCCAAGGCGATCATGGTTCGGCCCATGGGTATCCGCAGTCTGGGGGACAGTCCGAAGACATCTTACCGCCCAACCTAAGGCGTTGCCCACACCACGTCACCACTCATTCCGCCGATCATGTTCCCTCGCTAAGGATTCGGCGCGGGAAGTAGGCCTGCCGTTGCGGTTCGTTCCGTAACCGCTCCACAGCGTCGCGTCGCTTCATTGCCGCCACACGGTATGTTCTGCTGGCCAGATGCGGCCTGAACGGCCATGAGCCACGGTGATCGGGCTCGCTCGGTTGGGGAGTGCGCGATAGAGTCCCTTACCGCGCACGTTCAACCTTATCCCTCCCACGGCTTCGTCGACCGAAACGTTCCAAGCAGATAGTCCCCCAACGACTTAGATCACCCGGCGCCCCTGCTGGACCTCTGCCACTCGGTAGCCGCTCCCGATCCAACTCCGCGTTCCGGTCGGTTCGCTCCCCCGACGGTCGCACCTCTTGACAGCAACCGCAATTGCTGGTTTCTTCGATGCGCTCCGGACGCCACGGTGGCTACCGGACATTCCACGCACCTCCATCTTCGCAAGGAGAATCTCAACGATGACCTCTGCACCTTCCATCACCACCAACCCCCGCCGCCGCAAGGTCGCTGCCGCGATCTTGGCGTTTTTCGCCCTGCAGTTCGCCTTCGTCACCGTCGGCAATGCCGTTGGTTCGGTGAGCGAGATCGACCCCAACGCCACTGCGGTCTCCGAACTGACCAACGCTGTGGATGCTGCACCTGCCGGAACGCCAACCGCATCTTCCGAGGGTGCTGAAGTCGTCGGAGACGTAGGTAGCGCGCCGGTCTCCAACGCAGAAGCCCAGCGGCCTCCACTTGAGATCCCCTACTACGACCATCCTTTCCTGCCGGACGAGTGTTTCTGGTACTGTATGGAGAGAAAGTGCCCGTGCAAGCGCGTCATTCCGTAGGGGCAACGCGGCGTAAGAAGGATTTCTGGCCCTCGCCACCGAGGAATGGGGTGGTGAGGGCCAGAGCGCGGTCGCTCGTGTCAATCCCGCCGTCCAGACCTGAGCGCATCCGGGAGGCAGGGATGTCGGGTGTCCAGCTGCGCCGACTGGCGGTCATTCTGGTCTCCTCAATCCTGATGTCCTGTGCCACGGATGAGACACAAGCCACGCTCACATTGGCGGACGGCTCGAAGCTCACCGACCTCCTCACCGCAGAGGGTTGCGGTGCGGTTCTCGCCATGTCGCCTCGGGAGTGCCTGTCCTGCAATGGCCTCTTGGAGACGTGGGTGGAACGTGGCCGGGCGTTGCAGTTCGAGTTTCACCTGCTGATGACCGAGACGCCAAGTGCCAAACAGGTCGAGGCCTTGAGTCTGCGGCGCGTTCGACTAAGCGGCGTCGTTTCCGAATCACACGCGATTTCCGAGCCCCGGGCATATCTCGTTGCTGACGGGGTGGTGACCGACTCGATTGTCGGCGTAACCGAGCAGACGCTGTTTCTCAGCCGACTCATGTCAGTCCGACGGCAGAATGATTGCTGGGGGGAGCCGAATGACGAATAACCGTCGTCATGTGTCCGCGATGCCACTGATCTCGGGCCTGCTGGTCCTATTCAGCAACGGCGCGGCGGCGCAGAATCCCGGCCCGGACCTGATCCTCCGCGACAGCCTCGTGCTGGAGGAGACGGAGGAGCACTACATCGGGAACCCGCTGGCGCTGTTCGTTGCGCCCGATGGTTCACTGCTGGTCTCTGACGGATTTGCCGAAACGGTCCTGCGCTACGACGCGACGGGTCGATTGACCGGGCACTTGGGAGGACGGGGAGGCGGACCCGGGGAGTTCCATCACTTGGGCGGTGTGGGCTTTGTGGCCGAAAGCGTGGCGGGTTTCCTGGACGAAACCGGAAGGCTGGAACTCTTCGACCCGGTGACGAGTGCTCATTACGGCCGCGTGAGGGTGGATGTCAACAACCGGCCAGCGTCCTTTGCGGTTTTGGGTGACTCACTTTGGTTTGCGGGAAACAATCGAGTCTCTTCGGCATCCTATGGGGCGATAGCCATCGCCGACCTTATGGCCGCGGCCGGGGGCGGCGAGAAAGCGCCGCCAATCGTCTTGGATCGTGGGACGGTGCCTGCACCTTACCGAGAGCAACACGCGTTGGCGGGATCGCTGTCAATCGGTTTCCTCGATGTGGGCGACCGTGATGTGGTGCTGGCGTTTACCGGAAGCCCCTTCCTCATTCGTATCGCGCACGAGCGTGCGGTCACCGATACGGTTTGGATCGGAAAGGGGCTGCGGCGCGGCGAACCGGATGAAGACGAGCTTCTCGAAGTCATGCGCGGCAGGCAGCCTGAGGACTTGCGGTCGTGGATGTTCGACTTCTTTACGTCCTCGTCGTTGGTTCGCGGGCTGTCTCGGGACGGTGCCGGGAA
>CAZTOF010000768.1:0-2383 GCA_964615515.1 uncultured Gemmatimonadaceae bacterium | reverse complement strand
GTGCAGCGCTACCGGCAGGGACTGCGGGCGCCGGGGTCGGCGCGGCCCGCGTGGCTGGTGCTGGGGGCGCTGGCGGCGGCGTTGGCGGGGGAGGGGACTCCGGCTGCGGCGAGCGATGTCTTCGCGGGGCTGGTAGCCGCGCACCCGGCGTTCGCGGGACTCGCCTGGGACGCGCTGGGCGACCAGGGGGCCGCACTGCGGACGGAGGCCGTCCATGGGTGAGATGCAGGAACTCTCCACCTTCTGGTTCGTGACCATCGCAGCCGTCAAGGTCGTGGCCGTCTTCACGGTCGTGATGGGCGTGGTCGCGTACATGACGCTCGCCGAGCGCAGGGTGTCGGCCTTCATCCAGGACCGGCTCGGCCCCAACCGCGTCGGTCCCTTCGGCCTCCTGCAACCCATCGCCGACGGGATCAAGAACATCATCAAGGAAGAGACGATGCCCGGGACGGCGGCGAAGTTCCATTTCGTGCTGGGCCCCGCGCTGGCGATCATGCCGGCGGTGGTGACGATCGCCGTGATCCCGTTCGCCGCTCCGCTGCCCACGCCGGTCGGGACGGTGGACATGGTCGTGGCGGATGTCCCCATCGGGATCCTCTACATCCTGGCGCTCTCGTCGCTGGCCGTGTACGGGATCGTGCTCTCGGGGTGGGCGTCGAACAACAAGTACGCGTTTCTGGGGGGCCTGCGCGCCTCGGCCCAGATGGTCTCCTACGAGGTGGCGCTGGGTCTGAGCGTGATCGCGGTGCTTCTTCTGGTCGGAAACGTTACCTTAACGGAAACGGTTTGGAAGCAACAGCAGCTGGGAATGTGGTTCGTCTTCCCGCTGTCGCTGGCCTTCATCTTCTTCCTGATCTCGGCGCTGGCCGAGACCAACCGGCTCCCCTTCGACATGCCCGAGGCCGAATCGGAGCTGATCACCGGGTACCACACCGAGTACTCCGCCATGAAGTTCTCGATGTTCTTCATCGCCGAGTACGCGCACGTGGTGACGGCCTCGGCGCTGCTGGCGACGCTCTTCTTCGGCGGCTGGGACATCCCCTTCTGGACCGGGGACGACATGTTCCGCCACGAGTCGGGGTGGATCCGGGGCTTCGACGAGGCGGGCGCGCCGATCCCCGCGACGCCGAGCGTGCTGATCACCCTGCTCACCCTGGGGGCGTTCTGCGCCAAGACGGGCTTCTTCCTGCTGCTGTACATCTGGATCCGGTGGACGCTGCCCCGCTTCCGCTACGACCAGGTCATGCACCTGGGGTGGAAGGTGCTGCTGCCGGGCGCGCTCGGGTACATCATGCTGGTGGCGGGGACGATGCTCGTGCTCGACCAGCTGGAGGTGCCCTTCGGCCTGCTGTACGGAGGGGTGCTCACGGCGGTGAGCGGCGTGACGACGCTCGCGTTCCTCCTCTTCGTGGATCGCGACCGTGTCATCGCGGGGGCCCACAGGAAGCGGAGCGTCGCCCGGCGTCGCCCCGTGGCGCCGAAGGCAGGCGAACGGGCTGCAACAAGCTGAACGGGAGTAGAGACCAATGGCGATATCGGTCAAGGTGATGAGGCGCCCCGAGGCGGGCCGCACCTCGTACATGCGGGCCACGCTGAAGGGCATGAGCCTCACCTTCAGGCACATGGTGCGCCCCACCAAGGTCACCCTGGAGTACCCCGAGGAGCAGCCCGACCTGCACCCCCGCTGGCGCGGCACGCACCGGATGGAGGTGCACGCCGACGGCCGCCCCAAGTGCGTGGCCTGCGGGCTCTGTCCCACGGTGTGTCCCGCCAACTGCATCCGGCTGGTGGGCGGCGAGGACGACCAGGGGAACCGCTACCCGATCGTCTATGAGATCGACGAGTTCCGCTGCATCTTCTGCGGGATGTGCCAGGAGGTTTGTCCGGTCGAGGCCATCCACGTGGGCCAGCACTTCGAGAACGCGGAGTACACCCGGGACCGCTTCGTCTACGACCTCGACCGCCTGATGGAGCAGGACCACCCCGTGACGCTCCTCTGGGACCCCTCGGACCCGCGTTCGGAATGACCGAGATCCTCTTCGTCCTCTTCGCGGTCGTGGCCACGGGCGGCGCCATCGGCGTCGTGACCGGCAGGAGCCCCGTCGCGAGCCTGCTCTTCATGGTGGCGACGCTGGCCAGCCTGGCCGGGATCTACGTGCTCTTCGAGGCGCACTTCCTGGCGGCGATCCAGGTGCTGGTGTACGCCGGGGCGATCATGGTGCTCTTCCTGTTCGTGATCATGCTGCTGAACCTGGGGCACGACTACCGCGCCGACCTGAAGTTCGGGGCGTGGTTCCTGCTGTCGCTGGTGGTCGTGGGGCTTACGGCCGGCGTGCTGGTGCAGGGGCTGATGGGCACGGACGAGGCGGGGCTGCGGGGGGAC
>CAZTOF010000767.1:0-6084 GCA_964615515.1 uncultured Gemmatimonadaceae bacterium | reverse complement strand
CCTCACGTCCATCCCCCGCCCCACCCTCCAGAACCCGGGCACGACGGTCAGGGTATCCGGGTCGACCTCGACCTCCGTACCCTGCATCCCGCTCACCGTCACCTTCACCGTGTCGGTCGGCTCGCCGGTCAGTACGACCAGGAAGAAGGCGCCCTCCGCATCCCCTTCGTCCACCGTCAGTTCGGTGGGGGCCACGAGCATGCGGTCCGGCGGGAACCTGACCCACAGGCTGTTCGCTCCCGGCTGGTTTCCGTCGCCCGTGCCGACGGATGTGGTCCTGCCGGGGAAGACGAGGATCCACAGGCGTCCCTTCTGGGTCGGCATCATCCTGACCGTGTACTCGAGTCCCGCACGAACCTCGGTGAAGTCCCACAGGATCACCCCGATGCTCGTCGAGTCCTCCGTCGTGCCCGCGTGCGTCTGCCAGTCGATGTCGTCCTCGGTGAACCCTTCGACCCGTTCGCTGAAGGTGAAGCGCGTCGTGAAGGGGCCCGTCGCGATCCCGGCGGTTTGGTCATCGTCGGGCGGCTCGACTCCCTCGAAGGTGATCTCCACTCTGGGGCCCGGGAAGCGGTCGATGATGCGGATGGTCTTTCTGCCGATCTCGTTGCCGTCGTGGGTCACCCTGAGGGTGATTCTCTCGTCCCCCTCCTCGCGCTCGTCGTCGATGGCGGTGAAGGTGACATCGACGGAGCTGGAACCCGCGGAGAGGATCACCTGATGGCCCGCGCCCGCGTCGGCGTCGGCCGGCGCCACGCGGTAGTCGTGGCCCGCGATCGCGTCGCCACGGAGTTGGAACGTCAGCAGCTGATCCTCCGCGAAGGTCTTGCCGTTGGTGATCGACACGGTCGCGGTGGACGAGGTCTCGCCCTCCTCGTGGATCTCCTGTGGACTCACCGACAGGGCGACGGCCGGGATGTCCTCGTCGTCGGTGATCGTCACCGGGGTCGCGCAATCGTTCCGGCACGCCTGGCCCTGCAGGTTCAAAAGCTGCACCTCGCTCGGCTGGCCGGGAGTCGCCTCGAGGATCAACTCGAAGCTCTCGTCGCCCTCCCGCACATCGTCGTCAACCAGGGTCAGCGGCAGCGACGACCGTGCCTGCCACCTGCCGTCCACGAGCGTGAAGTCCTCCTCCTGCACGGTGATCGCCTCGCTCACGGCCTCGTAGTCCCCGGGGGATCCCGCGGTCCCGCTCCTGGCACTCGCCGTGAATCTGAACGTCGCCCCGCGCGGCATTCCCGCAGCCGCCCGCGCGACAAAGGCCACGGACGGATCCTCGTCGTCCTCCGCGAAGTGGAATGATGTGTCGGCAAACGACACCTTGATCGCCGGGCCCGCCTGCGAGACGATGTGCACCGCTTCCGTCGCGTCCCCCGTGTCGTAGCCGGTGACGGCGCCGATGGCCGCCGTGAGGGTGCCGCTCTGCGTGACCGCCGACGAGAACATGACGCGGGACAGATTCAGGTTGGCGACGCTCTCACCTGCCGCGAAGTTCAGCTGGAACGAGGTGCTCGACAGCCAATTCCGGTCCTGCGTGACCTGTAGCGTCACGGCCAATCGATCGTCCAGCGGCGCCTCGCGGGTGGCCGTGAGCGCCAGGGCTTCCAGGCCCGCGATGATCGTGTCGCGACTCGCGGCCAGGGTGATCCCGGGCATCACATCCTGGTTCAGGATGCGGATGGTCTGCGTGCTCCCCACCGCGTTCCCATCGTGGGTCGCCGAGACCTCGATCGTCTCGTTCCCGTCCTCGACGTCGTCGTCGATCGCCGTGAGAGTCACGCCGACCGAGGTCGACCCTGCCGACAGGATCACCTGATGGCCCGTAGCCTCGCCGTCGGCGTCTGCCGGCGCGACCCGGTAGTCGGTGCCCTCGGTCGCCGTGCCGGCGAACGCGAAGGTCACCGTCTGATCGACCGCGAAGGTCTTGCCGTTGGTGATCGACACGGTCGCGGTGGACGATTCCTCCTGCTCTTCGCTGATCTCCCCGTCGCCTACCGACAGCTCCAGTTCGGGGATGTCCTCGTCGTCGTCGATGAACGCGGGGTACGCGCAGTGTTCGCTCCGCGAGCACGCGGTCCTGTCGGGGTAGAGCAGCTGGACCTTCTTGACGACCCCCGACACATGTTCGAGGACCATTTCGAACTCCTCCCTCCCTTCGCGGACGTCGTCGTCGACCAGCGTCACCGGGACCGTATCGCGCGCCACCCACCTGCCGCCTTCCAGCGCGTAGTCACTCGTCCGCAGCCTCCACGTCCAGGAGAGCGCCGCATAGTCAAACTGCGCCCGCGCAGTCAGGTCGGGCCTCGACTCCGAACCGCCCTCGGTCCTCACCCTGAACGGGAAAGCGGCCCCGCGGGGCATGCCGGCGGCCATCCGGGCGGTCACGATCACGTGGTTGCCGTCGTCATCCTCCTCGAACACATAGGCGGTGTCGCTGAACGAGACCTCCACGAAGGGGCCATCCCGGGACACCACGTATACCGATGCCGTAGCCTCGTCCGTATCGTACCCGGCAACGGCGTCGACCGTGGCCGTAAGGGTTCCGCTCTCCGTGACCTCCGCCGAGAACGCGCTCAAGGCCAGAGAGAGCTCGGCGGTGCTCGATTCCGCCGCGAAGTCCACCTCGAAGGAGGTGCTCGACAGCCAGGTCCGCTCCTGTGTGAACCGAACGGTCACGGCAAGGGCGTCGTCGAACGGTGCCTCGCGGGCCAGCGTCAGCGTCAGAGGCTCGACGGCCCCGAAGATCGTGTCCCGGCTCGCCGCCATGGTGATCTTCGGCATCACATCCTGGTTCAGGATGCGGATGGTCTGCGTGCTCCCCACCGCGTTCCCATCGTGGGTCGCCGAGACCTCGATCGTCTCGTTCCCGTCCTCGACGTCGTCGTCGATCGCCGTCAGCGTCACGGCTACCGAGGTCGACCCTGCCGACAGGATCGCCTGATGGCCCGTGGCCTCCTCGTCGGCGTCCGCCGGCGCGGCCGTGTAGTCGGTGCCTTCGGTCGCCGTGCCGCCGAACGCGAAGGTCACCGTCTGATCGACGGCGAAGGTCTTGCCGTTGGTGATCGACACGGTCGCGGTGGACGACGTCTCATCCTCCTCCCGGATTTCGTTCTCGTCCACCGTCAGCGCCAGGACTGGAATGTCCTCGTCGTCGCCGATGAACACCGGGTACGGGCATTCATCCTCGTCGCACCCGGTCCCTTCGGCTCTCAGCAGCAGCACCTTGTCCGTGTGCTTCGGCAAGTACCCCAGCACGGCCTCGAACTTCTCCCAGCCTTCGCGAACGTCGTCGTCGATCAGCGTCACGGGAACCGCAAGGCTTGCCACCCACCGTCCGCCCTTCAGCTCATAGTCCTCCTCGCTCAGCGTCGGCGTCACGGCAAACGCGGAGAAGTCCTCGCCCGCCTCCGCGGTGAGGTCCATCCTCGACGACGACCGGCCCCTGCCCGTCACCGCAGCCCCCACCTCCACGCCGCGCGGCGCGCCGGAAGCCATCAGCGCGGTCACGAGCAAGGCCGCGTCCGCGTCGGTTTCCGCAAACGTGTAGGAGAGGTCGGATAGCGAGACCTCGACGAACGGGCCCTCCCGGGACAGCACGTAGGTCGACACCGCCGGCCCCGGGGTCTCGGAGAGCGCCGGGGCAAGGAGCGTCGCCGTGAGGGTGCCGCTCTCGGTGACTCTCGACGAGAAGGCGGTGGCGGGCAGCGTGAGTGTCCTGGCAGAGTCGCCTGCCGCGAAGTTGAGCGGGTACGAGGTGGGCGACAGCCACTCCTGCTCCTGCGCAAGCTCCACGATCAGGTCCAACGCCTCGTCGTGCGGCTTCTCGCGCGTCACCGACAGCACGACGTCCTCCAACCCCCCGAATACCGTGTCGCGGTTCGCCGCAATGGCGACTGGAGGGAACCCGTCGCGGTCCAGGATGGTGATGACCTGCGGCTCTCCAATGGTCTCGCCGTCGTGGAACGCCGTGAGCCTGATCACCTCCGACGGTCCCGCGAGGGTGTCGTTGACCGCCGTCATCGCCACGCCCACCGAGGTCGAATCGGCTCGCAGCGTCGCCTGATGGCCCGGGGCCACCATGTCCTCGTCCAGAGGCGCCACCTTGTAGTCCCTGCCCTTGGTCGCGCTGCCGTTGAATACGAACGTCACTACCTGATCGGTCGCGAAGGTCTTGCCGTTGGTGATCGACACGGTGGCCACGGACGAGTCTCCGTCCTCTTCACGGATCGCGTCGGCGCTGGTCGACAGATCCAGAACGGGGATGTCCTCATCGTCGTCGATGAACACGGGGTAAATGCAGTCTTCATTCCCCGAGCACGCGGTCCCGTCGGGATTGAGAAGCCGGATCTTGGTAAAGAACCCCGGCGAATACTCGAGGAAAACCTCGAACTTCTCCCTCTCTTCGCGGACGTCGTCGTCGTGCAGCATCAACGGGACGCTATCGCGCGCCACCCACCTGCCGTCTTCCAGCGAGAAGTCTCCCTGTCGCAGCTCCCGCGTTGCGGAGAGAGCCCCGAAGTCCGCTGGCGACGCCGCGGTCAGGTCCGGCCTCGACTCGGAGTTGCCCTGGCTCGACACCGAGACGAAGAAGGAGATCCCGCGGGGCATGCCGGCGGCCATCCGGGCGGTCACGATCACGTGGGTGCCGTCGTCATCTTCCTCGAACACGTAGGCGGTGTCGCTGAACGAGACCTCCACGAAGGGGCCGTCCCGGGACACGACGTATACCGATGCCGCGGCCTCGCTCACATCGTACCCGGAGATCGAGTCGACCGTGGCCGTGAGAGTGCCGCTCTCGGTGACGTCCGTCGAGAACGTACTCGCGGTGAGCGTGAGGTCGGACGTGCTTGCGCCTGCCGCGAAGTTCACCTGGCGGGAGGTGCTCCTCAGCCAGTCCTGCTCCTGTGCGAACCGGACCGTCACGGTCAGGGGAGCGTTGAACGGTGCCTCGCGGGTCAGGGTCAATGTCAGCTTCTCGATGCCCCCGAAGATCGTGTCATGTCTCGCCGTCATGGTGATCCTGGGCATCTGCTCCTGTTTCGGCACAATGTGGACGGCCAGCATATTGCCCACCTCGCCTGGCACTTGAGCCGACACCGGCGCGCCGGCCACCACGGCCAAGGTGAAAAACAGCGACACACCGCCATGATGCAATCGGCCAACCGGCCGTTGAGGGGCCTGATTCGAGCACGGTGCGGGAGTTGACCGACCGGGAGAGCCTTGTCGGCAGCCGACTATCGACTTGATTCTCCCACCTGTTTGCATTGCCTTCGTCATGTAGCCCTGCCTTTCCTGTGTCTCGGCTCGTCCCTGCTGAACGGAAGCCACGTTCTGATGGAATCCGGAAGCCCGTGGAGATTCCAACACGGCATTCGGGCATTCGCGAGGGTTCATCCGCGGACTCCTGGCGCGATTCCCCTACCATCCGAAGAGCGCTGAGTTCCCCAGGGTTCCAGCGGTCCATCCACAGACCCCGGGCGCGGCCTGGGCCCTGGCCCGCTACGCCGCCGGCGACCCCGCCGTGGCGCCGGCCGCCGCAGGACCATCCGGGCTAATGGATGCGCCCGCCGAACTGCCCGTGGCCGCCCTGCGACTGAGCGACGATGTGGCGGCCGGGCTCGCGTCCTTCGGTCTGGATACAGTCCGCACGCTATCCGTCATCGAATCCGTCAAACTGATCCGACGCTTCGGTGTGGAGCCGGTCAGGAGGTTGCAACAGGCCCTCGGCCAGATCGACGAGCCGATCGTCCCGCTCCGCCCCCTCCCCCCGCGCGAGACCCACCGCGCCTTCGCCGAGCCGATCTCGACGCGGGCCGACATCCGTGCCGCGGTCGGCGGCCTCCTGGACGATCTCTGCCTGGAGCTGAGCCGCTTCGGCGAGGGGCAAGACGGTTGCACCTGGTCTGCCACAGGGTCGACGGCGACCGGCGCAGTCTCACGATCGGCACCAGCCGACCGCTCCGCCGCAAGAAGCCGCTCATGGGACTCTTCGCCGAGAAGCTGGAGCAGGTCGAGCCCGGGTTCGGGATTGACGAGATCACGTTGGCTACCGATGTGGTGGAGACGATTGATGAGGTGCAGGGG
>CAZTOF010000766.1:0-5029 GCA_964615515.1 uncultured Gemmatimonadaceae bacterium | reverse complement strand
CCGGGGAGGGGGGTGGGGTGAGCGGCCCTCCTCCCGCACCGACGACCGACTTCTCCGCCCGCTTTCGCGCCCTGAAGCCCGCGGCTCGACTCGTCGCGATGGCCTACGGCGCCGTCCATCCGGTCCGGCGAGGGCCGCTGCAAATGGCCCAAATGCTGAAACGCGCCGGATTCAAGCTCAACGGCCGGCCCGTGCCCGAATACCGGTACAAGGTTTCGTGCGACGAGGTCGTTGCCGCCGGCATCGTCCACGAAACGACCGACCGCGGCAAGCTGGTGGCGGACACGTCCTGGGCGGCGTGGCTCACGATCGAGGCCTTCCGGCAACAGAGGCTGGCCGCCGTCGAGCGTGCGATCGAGACCGAACGCCCGGACCCCTGGCACCGCGAGGCGCATCACTTCGGCGCCATGAGGCTGCGTTGCCATGTCGTGGCGGGCCGGTTCGACAGCCTCGCCCGGGAGTTCGACGAAATCGATCCGCACGAGTGGTGGTGGCTGGGGACCCCGGGAGCCGACGGGCTGCTCTCCAAGCTCCCGGCGCGATACCTGGGCGACGCGATCGACGGGAGCATCCCCTACCTCTACCAGACGGCTTCCGATCCCGAGCCCGTCCTCGCGGCGTGGCGCGACCGCATGGCCGACGTCCCCGCCGGAGCTTCCGACGTCGCGTTCGTCCGAATCCTGCAGGGGCGCATCGACGACGCCCTGGCGGTCTTTGACGAACTCCCCGGCGATCTGGCGCAGGCGAAAGCGGCAAGAACGGGACTCGCGGCCACCCGCGCACTGGCCGCAACCCTGCAAGGCGACCACACCGCGGCGGTGCGCCGCATCGACGAAGCGATCGCGTCCGAAAAGGCGGGCACCCGCAAGCGGAACGTCTTTCCCGCCAGCCGTGCGTTCACGGTGGCCCTCCTCGCCCTCGTGCGCGACCACGGCCCGGAGGACAAGGCCAGGCTGGAGAGCCTGTTGCGGATAGGCGAGAAGACCGAAGCGGACCCGGTCCTGTTGCACATCGTTCGGCTGGCCCTGCACCTGCGCACGGGCGGAGGCCTGTCCTGGATGCGGGACTGCAGGCACCCTTCGCTCGACCGGCTGACCGAAGCATGGACCGCCTGCTGGACGGACGACTTTTCGCACTACGGGAGCGACTCCCCGAACGGCGACGACCGGTTCTTGGGCCTGAGCGCGTTCACGATACTGGCGTCGAACAACGGCTACCGCTGGCTCTCCGCCGAGTGTCTGGACGCGGTCGCGCGGATCGCAAAGGCCACGGGCCGGGAAGTCGACTGGGTCACGCTGAACGGGACCCCGTCCACACCGGAGAAGGCCGCGTCCTCGATGCACCGGGACCTGGGGACGACCTCGCTCGCTTCGGTCATCTCCCCCGTGGCGGAGTGGGAATACGCCCTGCAGGAGATCGAGCAGTTCGCTCACGAGACGCGCAAGAGAGCCACCGGGTCCGCGGCGGCCTCGGGTTCGAAGCTGCGCCTCGGCTGGCTGGTGAGCGTCGACCGGCACGGGGATGTTTCCTTCGCGCCCAGGGAACAGAGGATCCTGAAGAGCGGCAAATGGAGCAAGGGTCGCGCGGTGGCCCTGAAGAGGCTCCATGAACAGGCCGACACGATGGATTTCCTGCTCGCCCGGGACCGCGCGGCGGCGGCGCGGATCGGGCCCGAAGCGGACCATTGGCGCGACTCGACGACCTACGAACTCCCGCCCGGCGGGATCTACGCGCTGGCCGGGCATCCCTACGCCTTCAACGAAGCCGGCGATCCGGTCGAGATCGTTCGCCGCGACCCCGAACTGGTCCTTTCCGAACACGGTGCCGTCGTGCGTGCCAAGGTGGAGCCGCACGTCGACGACTCGTATCTCCGGGACTACCGGATCTTCATGGCGAGCGACGCGCGCTGCGAGGTGACACGGTTCACGAAGAGCCACAAGCACCTCTGCGAAATCGTGCCGGCCGGGGGGCTGGAACTGCCCATGGAGGCCAGGGACCGTCTCGTGGACGCGGTTTCGGCGCTGGCCGGCGAGATACGAATTCAGGGCGCCTTCGAGGACACCGCCCGCGCGGCGACCCATGTGCAGTCGGACCCGCGGCCGTGGGTGCGCCTGGAGCCCCACGGTCCGGGGCTGACGGCCGCGGTGGTGGTCGAACCGGTGCCGGACTCGGGAACGCACTTCCCCCCCGGGATCGGCGGCACCACCGTCTTCGCCACGCTCGGCGGCGAGAGCGTTCAGGCGAATCGTGATCTCGCGGCCGAAGCCCGGGGCTTCCAGGACCTCCTGCAGGAGTGTCCGATGCTGGCCGGCATCGATCCGGACGGTTCGCTAGCCTACCTCGAGCCGCACGACTGCCTCGAGCTGGTGGACCAGCTCGACGCCGCCGGGGCCCGCTGCCTGTGGCCGCAGGGCCAGCCGTTCAGGATCGTGGCCCGGGCCGACGCCGCCTCGTTGCGGGTGTCGGTCAAGTCGGCGGCCGACTGGTTCCGCGCCTCCGGCGAGCTCGACATCGACGGGGACCGCACTCTCGGCCTCCTGCGGCTCTTCGAGCTCATTGACCGAAACCCGGCATCCCGTTTCGTGCCGCTGGAAGACGGCGCATTCGTCTCGCTGACGACCGCGTTCCAGCGGCAGCTCGCGGATCTGCGCAGCCTCTCGGCCCCCTCCGGGAAGAAGCAGCTCCGCCTGCACCGCACGGCGGCCGCCGCCCTGCCCGACTTCTTCGACGACGTGCAACTCACCTCCGATACCGGCTGGCGGTCCCATCGGAAGGCAATCCGCGACGCCCTGGACTTCCAGCCGCGGACGCCCGGCACCCTGCAGGCCGAGCTCCGTCCCTATCAGGAGGACGGGTTCCGCTGGCTCGGCCGCCTCAGCCGCTGGGGCGCGGGCGCGTGCCTGGCCGACGACATGGGTCTGGGCAAGACGGTGCAGACCCTCGCGTTGCTGCTCGATCGCGCACGGGAAGGTCCGGCGCTCGTCGTGGCCCCCACGTCCGTCGTCGCGAACTGGCTCGACGAGGCCCGCCGTTTCGCCCCCACCCTGACGACCCGCTCATACACCGGTCCCGCCGCCGCTCGGGCCCGTCACATGGATGATCTGGGACCGCTGGATGTCGTCGTGACGACGTACGGCCTCTTGCACATCGACATCGACACGCTCGCCGGGACCGAATGGAGCACCGTCGTCCTCGACGAAGCCCAGGCCATCAAGAACCCCGCCACCAAGCGCGCCCGCGCCGCCCGCAAGCTGAAGGCCGGATTCCGCATGGTGACGACGGGCACCCCGATCCAGAACAACCTGGTGGACCTGTACTCGCTCTTCGCCTTCATCAATCCCGGCATGCTGGGCTCGATGAAGAGGTTTCGCGACAACCTGGCCGTTCCGATCGAGCGTGACGGCGACCCGGCGGCCCGCGCGCGCCTCCGCCGGCTGATCTCCCCCTTCGTGCTGCGCCGGGTCAAGGCCGAGGTCCTGGACGATCTGCCCCCCCGGACCGAAGTCATGCTCAAGGTCGAAATGTCCCCGGAGGAGACGGCGTTCTACGAGGCGGTGCGGCGGCGGGCCGTCGACGACCTGGAGGCCCTCGCGCACGGAGGCTCCGATGCCGGCGAGAACCGGCTGCAGGTGCTGGCCCATCTGACCAGGCTGCGGCTCGCGTCGTGCAACCCGCGGCTGGTGCGCCCGGAGGGTCCGCCGAGCTCCAAGCTCAAGGCCTTCGCGGCAATGCTCGACGAACTGCGCGAAAGCAGGCACAAGGTCCTGGTCTTCTCGCAGTTCGTGCGTCACCTGAAGCTCATCGAGAGCCACCTGATCGAGGCCGGCGTGCCCTACCAGTACCTCGACGGATCGACGCCCGCGAAGAAGCGGGCCGAGCGGGTGGCCGCCTTCCAGTCGGGCGAGGGCGACGCGTTCCTGATCTCGCTGAAGGCCGGGGGCACGGGTCTCAACCTGACCGCCGCCGACTACGTGATCCACATGGATCCCTGGTGGAACCCGGCCGCCGAGGACCAGGCGTCGGACCGGGCCCACAGGATCGGCCAGACCCGGCCGGTCACCATCTACCGGCTGGTGGCCAGAGGCACGATCGAGGAACGGATCGTCGAACTGCACCGGCACAAGCGCGAGCTGGCGGACCGGCTGCTCGAGGGGGCGGACGCACCGGCGCGGCTGAGCACGGAGGAGCTGCTGGAGTTGTTGCGGGGGTGAGCCATCGTTGAGGAAGCAATCCGCAGACAGCTGGAAGGAGCTTCGACGACCCGGCGGGTGGCCAGGGCGATGATCCGCAGGGGCCGTCGGCCGAGGACCCGTGGCGAGCGCATGATCGGGAGGAAGATGACCAGTCACGGCGTCACGGCCAGCACGGCCCGCGCGGACCTCGTCAAGCTGGCGGCCGCGGGGCTGCTGGCGGCAACCAGGGGCGCGGCCGACGGCAGGAGTTCATCGCGACCGGGGATCTGGAGGTGGTTTTGAGGGACCATTGAGATCAGGGGCCGGTGACCGACGACTTGCCGTACTTCCATATCGTGCTCGGAGTGGTGTCGGCCCTGCTACCGGCGGCGGTGGCGACGGGACCGCGCCCGGATGACGTGTCGATGTTCGAGGCGACCGCGAGGGCCCGACAGCCGGCTTGGCTCAGTTGGCTCAACCCGCTGATCGGGGTTGCGGGCATTTGGCTCGGATCGCGGAAGTTGCGAGCGTAGCCGTCGGTTCCAGGTCGGAATGGCGGCCCGCGTGTCCGTCCTGTACGGATTCAACGTCCTTCCAGCCGACCAGGCTCTCTATGTGCGACACCACTTCCTCTGAGATCTGGGCGACAGCCTTTCCGGCGCGCAACGGAGCGATGTCCACACTTCCGTGGAAACGCTTGGGACCGGTCTGTGGCGGGGGCGGAGGGTCTGGGTCTGGATCTGGTTGGGGCCCCGGTCCTGGTCCTCGCGCCTCAGCCTCGTGCTTGCCCGGACCCCGCCCTGGCGTGTACGTGAATGGCGCGGAGATCACGGAGGCCGTAGCCGCCACCCCGGGCC
>CAZTOF010000765.1:0-3057 GCA_964615515.1 uncultured Gemmatimonadaceae bacterium | reverse complement strand
GCGGGTCCGTTCGACCAGGGGTCCCGCCGGCTGGCGGTCGTCATCGACCCCGACGGCGGAATCGACGAGTGGGAGAAGGCCAACAACACGGGCGAAAAGCAGCTCTCCGTCCTGCACCAGGAGGTAATCGCGCTAGGGCAGGCCGTCACCGTCTCCTCGTCCACTGTGGACGAGGTGCTGCTCTTTCAGGTCGACATCGCCGAGGCCTCAGAGGAAGCCCTCAACGTCGAGCTCTCCGGGGGGACGGGCGATGCCGACATGTTCGTCCACTATGGCTCCCGGCCGGATCACCACTACAAGTACCGGTGCCCGAGCGGCAACGCCGCTTCCGATGAACTGTGCCAGATGGTCCCGACGCGTGTGGGGACCTATCACGTCGCGGTCCACGCGTTCACCGCGTTCGGTCCCTCGACCCTCACCGTGACGGTTGGTGGGAAGCCGGTGGAGACCTTCGACATCGAACTGGTTTTCCTCGACGGCGGAACGGCCTCGCAGGACCAGGTGATGCGAGACGCGGCCAAGCGCTGGGAGTCGGTGATCGGTCGAGGCGCCGACGATCTCACCTACCAAGAGGCTGTTCCCGCCGGCAGCTGCGGGCCGGGATCACCCGCGATCCAGCCGGGCGAGGTGATCGACGACGTTCGCATCTATATCACGATCGACTCGATCGATGGAGCGGGAGGAGTGCTCGGACGGGCTACTGCATGCAGCCGGCGCATAGTATTGTTTGCAACATCCGACACACTCTATCACGAGGCGGTCAGAGGCTTCATCGAGTTGGACGAAGACGACGTCAACCGCCTGGAGGCCCAGGGCGCGCTCGTCAACACCGTCACTCACGAATACGCACACGCCTTGGGCTTCGGCACGCTCTGGGACGACCGCGACCTTCTCCGCAACCCCTCGGTTGGCGGCAACGCCAACGCCGACACACACTTCGTGGGGCCGTATACCTTAGCGGCATTCGACGCGAGCGGGGGCCGGTCGTACCGGGGGGCCAAGGTGCCGGTCGAGAGTGGAGGGCGCCTGGGTTCGTCGGATTCGCACTGGCGGGAATCAGTCTTCGAGGCCGAGTTGATGACACCCTTTCTCACGCTCGGTCGGGAGCCGCTGAGCAGGATCACCATCGAGTCCATGGCCGACCTGGGCTATGAGGTCAACCTGAGTGCGGCGGAGGTCTACCGGGTAACCGGGTCGGGGTCGCCCGCCGCGGCCCAGCCCGCGGGACCGGCGATCGATCTGAGCAACGATATCGCACGGATCCCGATCCGCGTGTACGACCAGAAGGGGCGGCTGGTGCGGATCGTGCCGCCGCTGCGCTAGAACAACATATGGGAGAGCCGACCCTCGCGTATTGCCGTGGGCTGACTACTGCCGATTTCGGTTAGTCACGTGTATAGGCCCCTCTGCAGTCGGCCTTGGTCGATTACCTTAGGGTCACGTGATCAACCTCAAACCAAGGAAAGTGTACCATGAGCGATAGATGGAATAGAATCGTCAACCTTGCGATCCTTGGAACGCTTGCAGTCATATTGCTTAGTCCATCGGGACTGGTGGGACGGTGGCTCACGAGCTCCTATCAGAGCTGGCAGGAGCAACGGCGAATCACGGGGATGTGGGAGGAGTTGCGGAGTGCCCCAAGTCTACTAGGTTCGCAGTTTGCCCCCGGTGGCCGTGTCGTCGTTGAGTTCGTGGACTACAACTGCGCGTACTGCCAAGCAATAGCCCCAGCCGTAGTGGAAGCCACCCACAACGCGGGTGTTGCTGTTGTCGTGCGCCATCGTCCTTCTAAAGCGAGTGGCCCTGCGGTCACGGAGGCGGCTCTAGCGGCGATCTGCGCGGAGGAATACGACCTGTTCCCTGAGGCGCACAACTTGTTGCTATCCGATCAGACGTGGCTGACGACTCGAGACTGGATCGGTTTCGGCGGCAGGTTGGGGATTGACGATCCAGAGTCGTTCAACGAATGCTTGGGGGACCAAGCTACTCAGCGCCGCCTCGCTGAGGATATAGCCTTGGCGGACAGCCTGCAGATTCCCGGGACTCCTACCTTCGTTACGGCCAAGGAGATGCATATAGGAGCCCCCGGGCTCGCGCAGGCGTTGGCTACGACAGTTCGACCTTCCACCGAGTACGAATGAGGAGGAGGTCGAAGGCACGACCCCGCGGTCCCATCCCCGGTTCGCTCAGGCCGCGCCGCCAGCCCAATCCAATGTTTTCGTTGGGGTCCTTGCGGAACAGGGCCATGTGGTCCCACCTTCAGTCGACGACTACTCGGACCTCCGGGCAAGCTGATCTAGGCTTGGTGGGCCCATCCGCGCCTCTTTCCGCTCAAGTGTGAGTAGGGAACAGATTGATGAACCGCCCTTTCCAGCTCATGGGATTACTTCTGATCGCGTTGCTGACGTTCGGGGCTAACACCGAAGACGCGCGCGCAGAAGGAACGACCATAGTCTGCGACATCCACTACTTCGATTGGGAATTGACCGAGTACTGTGTGGTTTGCCCGCTCGACGAACATTGCATGTGGATAACCTGCTCCTGGGACAACATCCGACGATTAGCATGCGCCCCTGAACCGCTCCTGTAGTGCCCACGGTTTCTCTGGAAAGTGGAACATGCGGGAAGGCCGGAATCCTTCACACTTTCTGGAGCTCAGCGCACCAGCAGAATCCGCCTGTTCACCGGGTATAGCCACTCCACCCCCCGCTCGGTGACCACCGCGTCGTCCTCCAGCGGGATCCGCACCTTGGCGTTGTCCCATTCGGGGTTGGCGGTGTAGGCGAAGAGTTCCACCGCGATCAGGGTGCCGGGGCGCAGTTCGTAGGTGAGCTGCTCCGGGTTGAAGAACGCGAGTGACGGGCCGATGCCGTGGCCCCAGTTGCCCACCGAGTGGGGCCCGATCACGACATCGGTGATGTCCGGGTCGTCGGTGGGCTGGTTGAAGCCGATTCGGTTGAAGCCGGCCGCCTCGATCGCGGCCCAGGTGGCGTCGAGGGCTGCCTGGGCGGTCGGCGCGGGCTTGATCGACGCCTTCATGACGTCGCGGACCTCCAT
>CAZTOF010000764.1:0-4789 GCA_964615515.1 uncultured Gemmatimonadaceae bacterium | reverse complement strand
GTCTACGCGGACGGCTCGGTGATGATCGACGCGGGCATGGACGAGGCCGTGCACCGCTTCTATGGCTTCGGTCGGGAGGAGCCGTACTGGCCGGATCGCCACGGCAGGGAGCTGGGGCTCTGGCGCCCGGTCGCGACGTGGGTCTACGGCCTTCAGTGGGCGCTTTGGGATGGGCGTCCCGCCGGGTTCCATCTGGTCAACGTGTTGCTGAACAGCCTCGCCGCGGCGCTCGTGGTCCTTCTGCTGGGCGGGCTCATGCCGGTCTCGGCGGCGCTGCCGGCCGGGCTGCTCTTCGCGGTGCACCCGGTGCACGTGGAAGCGGTGGCCAACGTGGTCGGCATGGCGGAGCTGCTCGCGGCGGACCTGTACCTGGGGGCGTGCCTGGTGGTTCTGCGTTGCCCCGGAAGGATGGGGGCGGGGCCACTGGCGGCCGTGGCCGGGCTGTTCCTCGCGGCCACCCTGGTCAAGGAGAGCGCCGTCACGCTGCCCGGGACGGTACTTCTGATCGACGCGGCGCGGAGGGACCTGCGCGTGGACAGGCTCCGCGCGTACCTGGCGGAACGGTGGCCCCTCCACGCGGCCCTGACAGGGTCGGTCATGCTCATGCTGGCCGGGAGACTGGCCGTTCTTGGTGCGATAGCCGATCCCCGTCCGCCGCTGGGTGCGGAGATCCTGGCGACAGGGGAGGTGCCCCGGCTCTGGACCGTTCTGGGCACGTGGCCCGAGATCTTCCGGCTCCTCTTTCTGCCCATGGACCTGGCCGCCGACTACAGCCCGTGGGTCATCCCGATCGCCTACGGGTGGAACGCGCGAAACGTCTGCGGCGTTCTGATCGGCCTGATGGTGCTCGGGATCGCCTGGTGGAGTTCGGGGAGGGGGCCGCTGACTCCCGGGCGCCTGACGCCCGCGGCTCTGGGATTCGGCATCCTCTGGTTCATCGTGACCGTGTTGCCGACCTCGAACCTGCTCTTTCTGACCGGAGTGCTGCTGGCGGAGAGGACGCTGTTTCTCCCGTCGGTGGGCTTCGCGGCGGCGGCGGGATGGATGCTGGCCCAACTGCGCCGGGAACGTCCCCGGACGGGAACGCTGGTCACGGTGGCCGTGCTGTCGCTTATGCTCTGCCGTACGATCGTGCGCAATCCCACCTGGAAGGACAACGCCGCGGTGTTCGCCACGCTGCTGCGAGAACACCCGGAGTCGGGCCGGGCCCAGTGGATTGCCGGCGACATGTACTTCGCAAGAGGAGACCACGCGGAGGGTCTCGCAGCCTACCGCCGAGCCATCGGGACGTTGGGAGGGGGCTATACGCTGCTCGCGGAGATCGGACGCCGACTGGTTGCCGAGGGACTGGATCGGCCGGCCGAGCATGTGCTCTACCGGGCGTGGCGGGACCGTCCCGAATTGGGTCTGGCTCCTTCGTTGCTGGCCGTCCTGCACGACCGGCAAGGTCGCTGGAGGCTTGCGGAGGCGGCTGCCCGGGCCGCAATCGCCGCCGAGCCCGAGAGCACCGTGCAAACGCACGTGCTCGCTCGCTCTCTGGCCGCCCAGGGCCGCATCGGAGAGGCGATCGAATACCGCTCGCGGGTTATCAAACTCGGGGAGGACATGTCCGGGCAGTGGAAATGGCTGGCCGAGCTGGAACTGCGGCGGGGAGATACGGTCCGGGCGCTGGCGAGCCTCGATTCCGCCGGGAGACGAGCTGTCACCGAAGCCGAGAAGGCCGGCATCGATTCCGCTCGAGCCTCGCTGACGGGCGGGCCGGGCCGGGTAACGGCTTCGCCCGGTGGGAACGGGTCACTGCGGTCGAGAACCGAAGGGTCACAGGCAAGGAAGGCACAGGTCGAAAGGAACAACACGGATGATTGACAAGACACAAATGATTGACAAGACACAGATGCTTGACAAGGCGAGAACGATTGACAGGGCGCAAACGACTGGCGGTGCACACGTGAATCGGAGGGCACGGATGATTGACAGGAGGGGGTTTACACTCATCGAACTGCTTGTCGTTCTCGTCATCATCGGCATCCTCGCGGCGATCGCCGTGCCCCAGTTCTCAAAGGCGAGGGAAAAAGCGTACTTCGCAGCGATGAAGGCGGATATGCGCAACCTGGCGGCGCAGCAGGAACTCTACTACGCCGGCGAGTACAGCTACACGGCCTCCCTCACCGCTCTGGGCTTCGTCGCCTCCGAGGCCGTGAACGTGACCGCCGCCGCGTCGACTTCCGGGTGGTCCGCGACCGTGACCCACGACGCACTGGGTGCGGCCGAGGGTTGTGCCATCTACTACGGGAATGCAACGGCGCCAACGATCGGGTCCGCGACTCCCGCGGCCGAGGGGCAGGTCGCATGCACCGGTTGACGGATGGCAATGCAGTGAGGTGTGCGCGCGGGTTTCTCCACGGATTGCCGGCTTGCGCCGTCGGGAATCCTCGCCGGTTGCCCGGGCAGTCCGGTCGCTCCCTCATCGAGATGGCCGTGGTTCTGGCGATCCTCGTCGCGCTCGTACCCCCGGTGCTCGGCTCGGCCGGAAGGTTGCGCACCTCGGTCGTGCTGCGCCGTGCCCAGGAAGAAGCCGCGCGCATCTTCGCCGACGCGCGCTGGATTGCGGTCGGGGAGGGTGGGGCAACGGTGGTTTTGACTGCGGACCCCCCTGGCGGAGTGGTGGTGAATCCGGCGGGGGACACGGTAAGGACGGCCGTACTGGGTGCGGGCGGGGTGTCGCTGGGGCTTTCCCGGGGCCGCGCCCGGAGCCGGATCCGCTTCGGGCCGCTGGGGCTTGGCCTGGTCTCCAGCCAGACGTTGACGTTCCGGTTGGCGGGAGAGGAGCGCCGACTGGTGATCTCGTCGCTCGGACGGGTGTCGCGGCGATGACGGACTGCGCGAGCAGGTTGGCGACGCGGCCCAGCGCGGATGCGTCGCCGGCCGAATGCCGTGAGGGTTCCTTCCACGGGCTCCCGGGTGGCAAGTTGATCGCCCACGCCGGCGAGGGCGACGGATTGAAGCGAGCCGGGACCTCACTGGTCGAGGTGGTTGTCGCCGTGGCGATACTCGGGATCGGGATCGCGGGAGTGGCGTCGCTCACGGCGGCAGCCGCACGTACCCTGGTTCGCGCCAGGTCGCTCGACGAAGCCCACATGTTGCTGCAGAGCTTTGTGGATTCGGCCGTCGCGGCCCCGGTACGAGGGCCCGAGTCGGGACGCCGGGTCCATCCGCAGGGAGTTCTCGACTGGATGGTTCCCTCTACGCCCGGCTCCGACGCGTGGGTCCGCTTCGCGCACAGGGGATTGTCCGCGCCGGTTCGCATCGAGTTCGTCGTCCCCGCGCTTCCCGTCTCACCCCGAAGACGACGCGCGCCATGAGAAGGTCGGTTCGCAGACCGTACGGCTTCGCATTGGCCGAGGTGATCGTGGCGGGCACGCTGCTGCTTCTGGTCGCTCAGGCGGCATGGTGGGTGACCGCGGTGCAGGGCGTGGTGGCGACCCGCGTCGTCGCGGGGGCGCGAATGCTCGACGAGACACGCTTGATCAACCATCTGCTCTCGACGGAAGTCGGGCACGGAGAGGGTGGGGGAGACTGGGGGGTCAATGGGCGTGAGCTGCACCTGCGGGCATTCCGTGGTGTGGGCTTCAGGTGCCGTGCCCAGCCGGCGCGCGGTTGGGGAGTCGCCGTCGCGGGGTACCGTTCCCCCGACAGTGACAAGGACTCGGTACTCGTGTTGTCCGACGACGGGAGCTGGCGGACTTCATCGCTGGAGCGCAGGTCCCGCAGGAGGACGCTCGACTGTCAGAAACTCGACGGATTCTCCACGGAGATCTGGTTCCTCGACCCGCCCCGCCCCAGGGGGGTTGCCGCACTCTATTTTGAGAACGGCGCCTATCGGTTCTCGGATGGTGCGTTTCGTTACCAAATAGGTAATCGACGATGGCAGCCTTTGACGGACCTTGGGATTGCGGTGGATTCATCGACTGTCGTTGCCTCGGGTGACGGCGTAGAGGTTCTCGTGACGTGGGGGGGCCCGGATACCGTTCAGCCGTCAACGCGGTGGAAGCTCTGGGCGCGGCGATGAGGAAACCCGGGATAGCGTTTCGAACCCGGCACGGCGGCTGCGAGAAGGGTTTTGCCGTGGTGGTCGTGCTCCTGGCCCTGCTGATCCTCGCAGGAATCGCCACAGCGGCGGTCGCGGCGGCTCTGGGACAACTGCGCGCGGCGGGAATGGCGGGTAGGGTGGTTGCCGACCGCGCGGCCGCCCGGGGCGGAATGGAACGCGTGCTCGCCGAGATACGCGGCCGGTCGCCCGCCGCGGTCGGGGAATCGGCTGTCGCGTTGATGGCGGATACCGTTGGTGCGAGGGGCTCGTGGCGGGTACTGGATCTGCGGATTGCGCGAGAATTTCACGTTTTTGTCGCAGAGGCCAACCCGGGCGATGCGGTGCGCATCCGGGCCGCGCGCGTGGTCTGGTGGATGGAGCCGGAGTCCCGAATCGCCGCGTACCGGGCGGTTGTGGAGAGCGATTCGGTTGTCGTCGGGACCGGGGCGAGGGTGGACGCCGACTCTTTGCTCGCCGGGCGGCGCGGACTTCCGGCCTGCGACGGTCTTCCTCTCCTCGCGGGAGCGTTGGGAGGGTCGCTCGTGCCGCCGGTGGGCGGGCTCCCGCAGCCGCCCGAATGGGGTGCCGGCCGCGGCGGGGCCGACTTCGCGGACATGAGGCTGGGGTGGTTCGGCCGCTCGATGCTCGCCGCAGCGGCCGACCTCAACGTGGTGGGGGGCGGGGTGCCGACGCCGGGAT
>CAZTOF010000763.1:0-7694 GCA_964615515.1 uncultured Gemmatimonadaceae bacterium | reverse complement strand
GTAGGGTGGCGATTGAACGCCTCCGGGACCCCACGATGCCATCTGCCGAGACCTTGCAGGGAGCGCCACGAGGCCCTCGACGATGCGCACGATCGGCAGCCCGTAGGAGGTCGGACGGAACCGACCCTGATCGGTCCGGGTTCACACTGCCAATCCACGAATACAACACAACAATCCGCCCATTGGTCACGGCCTGTACACGGATAGCGGGTTAACGTGAAGAGGGCATTCCCAGCGCGGTGAGAGTGCGGTGACACAACCGGAGGCTGAGAGGTTTGATTACAAAACGGAACGGACCGACGCCGAGCGGATGAACTCCGTGAGCCAGAGAAAAGCGCCCGTTCGGGCATGGATCCTGTATGACTTCGCCAATTCAATCTACCCGGCGGTCATGACCGCCGTCTTTTCCGTTTTCTACCAACGTACAGTCGTCGGCGGCGAGGGTGGGCTCGGGGAACTGTGGTGGACCCGGGCAGTGGCCGTTTCGGCGCTCATCGTTGCCTGCACCTCTCCCCTTCTGGGCGCGATCGCCGACCGCGGCGGTACCCGCAAGCGTTTTCTGGCAGGCTGCGTGGCCACTTGCCTGATCGGTGTCGGGCTGATCACGGCGATCGAGCCGGGAATGATCGTTGCGGGCGCGATCATCTTCGTCATCAGCAACGTGGGGTTCGAGAGCGCCAACGTCTTCTACAACGCGTACCTCCCGGACATCGTCCCCACCGACCGTCTGGGCCGCACCTCGGGCTACGGCTATGGTCTGGGGTACCTGGGATCCGCGCTCGGACTCCTGCTGGCGCTTCACCTCGCGCTGTCAGGCCACGTTGATCTCGTGTGGATCGCCGTCATCGTCTTCTTCCTGCTCTTCTCCATCCCCGCCTTCCTCTTCCTGCCTAACGACCGACTCGAGGGGACGAGCATCAGGCAGGCCGCGTTGAGGGGGATCGCGGACTTCAGGCGCATCGCCGCCGAGGTGTGGCGCCACGCCAACCTGCGACGCTTTCTCCTCGCCTACTTCTTCTACATCGATGGGGTCCTGACCATCATCGTAATGGCGGCGGTCGTCGCCGTGGGAACGTTCGGCTTTGACCAGGAGCAGGTAATCAAGCTCTTCCTTGTCGTGCAGTTTTCGGCGCTGGGCGGGGCGTACGCGCTGGCGAAGCCCACCGATACCCTGGGACCCCGGAAGGTGCTGACGGGCGTGCTCTGCATGTGGGTGGTGGCGTCCGCTGCGGTGTATTTCATCGAGAGCTCCAACGTCTTCTGGGGAGTGGCCGTCGCGGCGGGCTTCGGTCTTGGCTCGTTGCAATCGGCCAGCAGGGCGCTCATGGCATCGCTGATCCCGGACGGCAGGGAGGCCGAGCTGTTCGGGTTCTACGCGCTCTGCGGAAGGTCGTCCTCGGTACTCGGGCCGCTGCTCTTCGGAGGAGTCACCTATCTGGCGGCCGGCAACCAGCGGCCCGGCTTTCTGGTCGTCGCCGGGCTCTTCCTCACCGGGCTCCTCCTGCTTCAACGGGTGAGCGACCCGAAGGCACCCGTGGAAGGGCGGTCCTGACGGCCGCGCCGGCCGTATTGGCGATCGCCGGCCCCGGGGACACCTGCCGGAGCCGGGCACGGATCAAAGCGGCCATCCGCAGCGTCACCGCGCGCGAAGCTCCCGCCATCACGAAGATCTCCGTTCGCGTCGATGACGCAGTACCCGAATTGACCTTCGGTCGCGCGCACGTATATGAAGTGATTGAAAGACCCCCGGTCCTCACGCGATACCGTGCGTTCATCTTCGCGAAAGGAATCCGGCTCCTTCCCTCCCGCCCCTGTCACGAAATATCGGATTCCGTGCTGGGGCCGCAGCCGCGCGTACAGGTGCTGATGGGCCTGGAAGACGACGTCCACCCCGTTTGCGCGGAAGATCGGCTCGAGCTCAGCCTGTAGTGCCTCATCCTCACGGCGGCATCCGAAACGGAACCAACGACATCGCTTTGGCGCGTAGATCGGATGGTGCATCGCGACTACCTTCCAGCGTGCGCTGGAACGTTGCAAGGCCTCGGCGAGCCAGTCGAGCTGAGGCTCATCGGTTCCATGCCCGAGCTTCGTCTGCTCGCTGCCAAGCGTGTTGGAGTCGAGCACGAACACCTCGACGAGAGGCGGCTCTTCCGGCTGCAAGCCACCCTGTCCCACGCCCGCGTTCCTGCGCCAATCGGCAAGCGCACCCGGAATTTCGATCGAGTAGTATCGCAAACCGTCGCGATAGCCGAATTCGGGTGTCGTCAGTTGGACGCCCACTTCGCAACCGGACGACACCTCGTAGGCGGATTCATCCCGGCGGACGGGCCTCAATCCCGAGTCGTTGCAGTGTTCCACGTCGTGGTTGCCGAGCGCCGCGTGAATCCTTACCCCCTGGGAAGAAACACCGCGGTACACATCGAGGAACCTGCTGTCGATGGATCGGGCGTGTCCGTGTTCGTAGACGTTGTCTCCCAGCAGGAACACGTGCGAAACGGGCACGTCCCCGGCCTGGCGGCGGATCTGCGCCGCAACGCTCCGGGCGCGGTCATCGCCGGTGCCGGTGTCTCCGACGAAGATGAACCGCGCCGCTCGCGCCGTGGCCTGCCGGTGCCCCGCAACGAAGGCCGTGCCCCCGGTATTTCGGGTCGTAGCTCCAGTACAGGTCAGGCTGACGCCAACCACCGCGGCAACGGTCAGGACCATCCGGGAGAGTCCAGTGCGGAATCCGGCGGGGCGGCATCGCCGGTCGAGTGCCGGAAGCGCCTTCACAGGCCGCTAGCAGCGGCCCCGCGGCCGCGGATGCATCCTCATTTTGCGTCCACGCGTCTTCTGCCCGATCCGCCCCTGTCGCTCACATCGGTGCCCGACTCGAGCTCCTCGGGGGAGGCGATTCTCCATCCGGACAATACGGCCGGCCTGGCTCCGCAATCGCTCTTCCACAGAGCCAGCGTGATCGCGACGAAGATCAGCGATGCGAGGAAGGCCACGACGGTAAGCTGGACCCCGGTCCCGAGTCCTATCCCGATCACCATCAGCATGTAGACGGCGTCCATGGGTTCCTTGATCGTGGCCCGAAAGCGAACGGCTGCCACGATGCCCGCAAGACCGAAGGCCAGCGCGAGACTTCCCTTGACCAGGAAGGCAACGAGCGCAATGCCGATCGGGGTCACGAGCAGCGCTTGAAGGAACGATTGGTTGTGTTTCTTCGGCGGGCGCGTCCAGCGGTATACCCAGGTTATCGGCAGGGTCACGGCGAAGGCCAGGATCAGCGCGAGCAAGACCGGGATCGTAATCGCCGGATCCGCCAATTGGCCGACACCGTCCTCATTGCCGAGCCGGCCGATCCCCTCCTGGTAGTTCTCGAGTACCCTGGAGGCGTCGGATCCGGAGTAGAAGCCGCTGCCCGTCAGGAATCGGTCCCGTTCCTTGGCGACGTAGTAGAGGATTTTCGGGAAGAGGCGGAAGATCCCGGCAAGGAGCACGACCCACGCCGAGTAGTAGATGACGAGACGGACGATGATGTTTCTGAGCACGAGCTACTCCCCTGTTCTCTAGAACATTTGGCCAGCGCGAAGATAGACACCCGTGACGTCGCGAAGGCGGATTCCACATTCCATGCCCCCAAATACCCGGCGGCGCCGATCCTGGCGAAGAACCCTTGCCTGGGATAGGCCGGATTGTCGCGCCGGTCGTATTCCATTTCCCCTCGCGCTCCCACCTGTCCGAAGGAGCCCGCACCGTACAGCGGTTGATCCAGGGACCCGATGAAGCGATCCGCGTTCGCATCCTCGGATGTGTTCGACCACTTGACGACCGGTCCCAAGCTGATGGTGAGTTTCGAACGGGGCGGTTTCGTTTCATCTTCGGATTCGCCTCCGTCGTCTGCTTCGGCTCGATACTCGAGGGCCGGTGCGAGTACGAATGTCCCTTGCTGGACCTTGTAGAAGGAGGACGGACCGTCGAGCCGGAAGTCGTTCCCGAAACCGGTGAACCGGGTCACCTTGAGTCCCGAGTACTCAAGAGCCAAGCTGGCGTCGATGCTGGACCATACGTGGCGAAAAGTGCCTTCATACGACACCAAGGGTTTGTAGCCGCGGCTGGCAATGCCGACGGCGAGGGAATGCCTGGAGGCGAAGGGGCCCTTGCGGAATCCGAAATTCGTGCGGCCGTGGAGCATCCGCACGAACACGCCCAGATCGGGATCTGCCCAGACGACCGGGTAGGTGGCCGCTTCCCCGCCCCAGTCGAGCGCGTAGTCGGCGGTGCTGGGGCGCCGTGGTTGGGTACTGGCCGGGGGACGCCGGTACGGGCGCTCATCGATGCTCGCTCCTCTGCCCTTCACGAAGACGTTCTCCCCGCGATGGTCGTAGAACCGGGTCCTCGAGGCACCGGCTTCTGATGTGTTTGTGAATGTGTCGCTCCCTCCTCCGCCATCGATCCGGACGGTAATCCGGCCCTCGGCGCCGAAAATCTCCGCACGGTCGGCTCCACCCCGGAGGTAGACGCGCACTTCCCGGGTTTCCTCGTGTCGGAAGGTCCGCTCGAACCAGGGCGGCCTCACCTCGCCCCCGGCTTCCGCCACGACACCGATTCGGACCACGAGGTCACCGTTGGCCAGGTGCTCGAATCGGGCGTGCTCGTCCTCATCGGTCGCCTGGATTTCGACTTCGCGGGTAATAAGTTCGTAGTATTGCAAGGCGTATTGGGGTAACGCCTCTCGCCGCGCCTTCAACGCCCCTTCCAGCCTCTCGCCGACAAGTTCATGGTACGGAGCGGGAAGCCGTCGCACAGCGCCTTCGATGACCGGATCGGGCAGCTTCGCGCGGAACGCCTCTACGACCTCGTCCCACGCGGGCTTGTCGAGTTCAGCCAGGAGTTGGCGATCCAGCTCCCAGCCGTTCATGGTCAGCCCGACCACGCCTGGATAGCTGTTGCCGAAGGTGATCGCCCTCGGAAAAATCAGGCGAACCAGCTTCATTGCGAAACCGCCGTGGTGGATGAACGCCTGGTCGCGATCCTCGGGTACCGGGAGCCAGGCGTAACAGTCGCCGTCGGGAAACCGCGCCCACCGCCACTGTTCGGGATGGCGGTCCCCGTCGCCGATTAGGAAGTCCATGAATCTGGCTTCCAGAAACGCCTTGGCGTCGACCCGCTCACAGGAGCTGTTCTCGAGGTCGTCCAACATGTTGTCCGACCCGCTGACCTTCCGGGAACCCGCGAAGCCGGGGGTGTTGTCCGGGCCCTCGGACGGATGCTCCTGCAGTGACCCGATCAGGCCGGCAAACTCCTCGCGGTATTCCCCGAGCCCGGCGTCGTCGGGAATTACGACGAGACTGTGCTTCGAATGGAGTATGCCCGCGGCTTTCAGGAGCGGATCGACCACCAGCGCCCCGGTTGGCAGCAGCGCGCTGATCAGGTCGTGAAGGACATCGCTCACGACCGAGTTCTTGAGTGCGGCGGTCAGCCTCTTGGTGGCGTCCTTGTCGAGCGAGCGAACCGCGTACCGGATACCGTCCTTGCCTGTGAAGTGAAGAGATATGGACTGCCCGGCTCCGCCGGTTCGAAGGGGTGTCAGACCGCCACCGACGCTGTCAAGGTTGAGAACCGGGATCTCGATGGGCGTGTTCCACAGGTCCCGGTAGTTGTCCCCGTAGAGCCAGCGATGGAATGCCCCGGCCCGGAATCGTTCCCCGGGAACCACCAGGTGTGTCCTGGCACCGGGTGGCGGGATCGAGCGGTGGATGATGGAACCCGCTGCTGGCGGGGTTTCCTGAGGTCTGGCTGCCGGTGGAGCGACCAAGGCAAGCACCAGCCCGGACAGGATGGCCTGAGACACCCGAACCATGATGCCTGAAAGCCGATGGGCTCTACGCACAGCGATTCCTCGTTAATGAGATGTTCCGAGCCATCTTGCGGCGAGAATTGGTACCGGGACTCAAAACCTAACGTTTCATATATGCATAAAGCGTGACCGAAAGCTCCGATATTGTGAAACTACCGTGTAGAGCGGGATCTTCGAATTCCGGGTTGGCACCGTAGATTCTGCGGGCCGGGCGCGCTACGCTACGTGACGATCTGGAGGAGGCGGTCTGTCGGTAGGCAATCGTCCCGATGACCAAGGAGGAGGCGCTGGCGATGTCAGGGAGTCGGATGGGAAGGAGATCTCGACGAGATGCGACACGATCCGATCGATTGGGCCGGGATCCTGGGACGCGGCCCCGGGGGCATCGCGCACGCAAGGAGCAGCGCGATGGAGAGAATTCCACTCCCGGCCATGCTCCCGGGCATCGCGGCTCTACCCGCGGCCCGCGCGGGCAGTCAGACAGGGGGACTGCGCGATGTCGTACATTGGTGAGCTTCGCCGCGGTAATCCGACCATGCCAACAGAACGGAGGGTCACGGAAGATGGCCATCGCCTTCGCGGACGCACTTCCCTACCTGCTTCTCTGGGTGGCGCTGGCGTTCGCGATGTTCCCGGGTCGCGGTGTCGTCGGGTCGGCCTTCATCGCGCTCTCGCTTGCCGCAGCGGTGGTCGCCGGTATCGTTGATTGGGCGGGGCTCGCAGTGCTCGCGCTCTTCGCGGGGTCCTGCCTGGCGGCAGTGCGGCGTGAGCTCCCCACGGCTCTGCGGGCCCTCGCGTGGTCGGTGGTCGTGATTCTCGCAGTGGCCCTGGCCGTCCACCAGGTACCGTGGATCCACAACGTGCTTGTCCTCGACGGGGTTTCGCTGTCGGACTCGGCTGCTCGATACACGCTGTACTGGAACTACGACAAGGGATTCGCGGGCGTCGTGCTCTACTCGGTGTGTGTGCAGCCGCAGGCAGGCGTGCAATGGAGACGCGCGAGCCTGGCCACCGGGGCGATCGCCACCGTGACACTGGTCCTTGTGGGGCTGGCGGCGACGGCGGCCGGGTTCGTGGCCTGGGACCCGAAATGGCCGGCGATCCTAGGCGTTTGGGTGCCGGCCAACCTGCTCCTGACATGCGTCGCCGAGGAGACGTTCTTCCGAGGCATCCTGCAGCGACACCTGGGGAGATTTCTGCGCGGGAGGGTGCCGGCAGCGGCACTCGCGGCGCTACTGGTCGGGGCCATCGCGTTCGGCGTCGCACACTTCGCGGGCGGGACCACGTATGTCCTGCTGGCCACCCTCGCGGGCGTCGGCTACGGCGCGGCCTATCGGCTTACGGGACGTGTGGAGGCCGGCATCCTGGTGCACTTCCTGCTCAACCTGTCGCACCTGGTCTTGTTCACATATCCGTTCGTGGGGTAGGGTCGAGGTCGACAAAACCGCGGATTGCGCCGGCGCCACAAAATCCGGTGATCGCCGACACTTCCGCCTGTATGGACCCGGCGAACCAAGTGTGGGGTATGTAGGTTGGAGACCTGGCTTGCTTCAGGGTTGAAACCGAGGTATACGGATGAGCAGTAGAACGAGACACCTCGTGGCGGCCATGACCGCCGCTGGATGCATGGCGTGCCAGCTGGGCGACGGATTCACAGGCGCGCCCGAAAGCCACGTCCGCGACAGCGCGGGCATTCGGATCGTCGAGAACCCTATCTGCCAACGTGGGGGGAGACGCGGGAGGGTAAAATGATTAGAGTAGGGCGAGTCAGAGAGTTGCACGATGGCAGGAGGAAAGGGAATGGACAGGACAGGGGCGCGCTCCCCCGCCGCGGCGGGGGAGCGCGCGC
>CAZTOF010000762.1:0-4250 GCA_964615515.1 uncultured Gemmatimonadaceae bacterium | reverse complement strand
CGCGGTCGCCGCGGCGGCCCGGATCCCGCCGGGAAATCTTGGCGACGAGTTGCGGGACGCCATGGCGCAGGCCCTCGCGCTGTCGATCGCCGCCGATGACACCGCGCTCCGGGCGTTCGGTGCCATGCTGGAAGATGCCCTGGCCGCCCACTGGTCGCAGGAGGACCTCGCGGCGACGCTGCGGGAGGTCGCGTCGGAGATGGGGCGAGGCGCAACCCGCCATAGGATCGCCGCCCGACTGGCCTCGAGGATCGAACCGGGCCAGGCCGGGGAAGAGTTGCTCGCCGCCATGGCCGAGATGGTCGCCTGGGTCGCTTTGGATCAATACGACTTGCAAAGCGCCCGCGACGAAGTGGCGGGCGCGTGGGCGAAACACCATTCCGCGCAGGAGCTTGCGGGCTTCATCCGGTCCATCGCCGGTGGCGCCGAGCGGCCGGAGCAGGCCGCCGCGGTCCATGTCGTCTTCTACGGCCGCCTCGACCACTACCGCCCGTACTTCCGGCACCCGCCCCCCGGGGTGGATTCGACGGGTGTGACCGATCCGGCGCTGCGTGCGGCGCTGCTCGAAGCGCTGGCGTACAGGAACGACATCGCGAAGCGGCGGGCCCGGGAACGCAACCGTCTCGAGGCCATCGGCGACCAGGCCGGGCTGGACTCGCTGCGGAGGGCGCGGTACGGGCGGCCATTCGGAATCCACTACCTGCATCACAACCTGGCCTGGGCGGTGTCCGTGATGAGAGATCCGGCGACGATTGGCCTGCTGGCGGCGGCGCCGGTCGACGTCTCGCTGGAGCCTTTCGGAGAGGCCGCCGTATCGCCCATCCTGGCGGTCCTCGCCGGCGCCACCGCCGATCGCGACCACGTCGCCCGGCTCCTCACCCAGCTGACCCGGATCGTCAAGAGGCACGAGCTCACGACCGGGACCAGAGGAGCCGTGACCGAGGCCGTTCAGGGGTTCCTCGACGGAGAGACGTTGCGAGCCATGCAGATCACCGATCCCCCGGGGCTTGTGCTGAGCAGCGCCGTCGACCTGGCGGTCGCGCTGGACGATTCCGTGTCGCTCGCAATGAGTCGCGGCATCGCCTCGGACCCGGCGGAGGCGGTTCGGGCCGGCGTAGCACCCGTGAACGCCAATCGACTCGTTTCGGAGGTGCGCCGAAAGATCGGCTGGCAACCGCCCCCGATGTCGCAGGACGAGATCACAGCCGAGCTGAGGACGGTCACGCTGGGCGCCAAGCCGACCCTTTCCCAGATGAACGCCGCCCAGCTCGCTTCGCGAATCGATCCGGACCTCGTGTCGGAGCCGCTTCGATCGGCCATGGTCGAGGCCTGGGAGCACGCCCGCACCGCCGTGTATTCGAACGAGTGGCACGGCGTGCGGTCCGCCCTGGAGGACGCTCTCCGTGCGGCCTACGATTCGGCCACCGCGCTCGCGGCAATCCGCGTGATCAGCGCAGGCGAGTACGGCCCGGAGCAGTTGCTCGCGGTCGAATTCGTCATGCGCCTCCGGGGAGACATCGGCGAAGACCTCCGCGTCGCCACGATCGACGCGCTGGAGCACATGAACGGCGTCCCGGTCGACGAAGAGTCCTGGTCCACTTCGCCCGTCGTTTCACTCCAGTGGGACCTCGTCTATGCCGTGGGTGGGCTTGCAGACCCCCGGAGCATCCCGGCGCTCGCGCGCAGCGGCTGGGGCTTCACCTGCACCACGAGTATGGTGGGGGACATCTCCGTCGAGATCGGGCGGGAGACCCTCATCGCGATCGCCCGCGAGATCCTCGCAGCCATCGCCGAGCCCGGCGCACCGCCGCGGCGGGTCAGCGCGGGGCTCTACGACCTGGCAGTTCTGCTCATGGGCAACGATCTGACCCGTGACATTCCCGACGAACTCGTGGAAGAGATCGTCGCCCGGGCGCGGGGGTATCTCGACGGCTCGACCCTGGGAAGGTTCGCTACGGCGAGACCGCATCATCGTTTCTGGATCGTGAGGAACGCGATCCTTCTTGCCGCCGTCATCGACGACCCGGGGCTGGTCGCGCTTGTAGAAGGCCTCTCAGCGGGCCCGCAGGCGCTGGCCGCACTTGGCGTCACCGACCCGGCCGACGTCGAGACGATCCTCCGCTACGCCCCCGACACGCTCGCCGCGCGTCCCTTCCTCGCCCTGTCCGACTGCTGACGGCGGCGCGGTCCCGCGCCCCCTTCTACCGATCGCCGACCCCCGCGTGCTCGTCGGCGCCGGCACCGGGGACGCCGCCGCCGCGTACCGTCTGGCCGACGGCCGGGCCCTGGTCGTCACCCTCGAAACCGACCATACAGGCCTCGGCCTGCTTCGTCACCGACTGGAGCAGCCTGCCGACCACCGGGTGACCAACCCCTTCGGAGCGGGCGGTCGCAACGACATCGGCAAGACGGTCGGGGACCTCCGCGGCCACCGACCGGCAGATCCCAAGCACCTCCTCCGGCGGCAGTCCCACGTCCGCGGCAAAGCGCTCCCAGTGTCTGGTCCGGATGTACCCAAGTCGCGTCTCGCCGCCCACCTTCATCGCCAGTTTGAGCCTCGGTGCGTAACGGCCGGGATAGGGCAACGCGCTGGCGAGGTCGTAGAGGGGAGCCAGCCTGGTGTTCCCCCCGGCTCCGATCAGCAGCGAGAAGTTCCTGGCGTGCGCGTCGGTGCCCCCCAGAACCCGGTTCAGCGCGATCGCCTTGACGAAGGTGCGAAGGTCTTCGCCGGGACGGCTGCTGTGCGCCCGAATCGCACCGGCGATTTCCCGGCAGCCCGGCCCGCCCTCGCTCTCGTACTTGTTCAGGGGACTTCGCCCGAGCGCCTGGCAGAAGTCCTCCTGGTGCAGCCGTGCCAGACGGTTTCCCGCCTTCATGCGGTCGTACCTTTCGACGACGATGGCCGTCTCCTCGCCAAACCGGCGTACCCGGGATCGCGCCACGGGAATGCCCAGAGCACCTGCGACGGCCAGGCAGAGGTGCTCGTTCTCGCAGTGCCCGGGGAAGCCGGGAACCGGCGGCTTCAGAATATGGGTCGTCGGCGTCACGCCACGAGGGATTCCCCAGCGGCCGTCCTCAAGGAGCAGTGCGGTCTTCGACTGTGCTCCCGCAAGGCTGAATTGTCCCACGTCCTCCTCCAACCGCCAGGCGCTGTTGTCGTTCCGCAGGGTGCGCAGACGCGCCTCGACGTTCGCGGTCGTCAACCAGACGACCTCACGGGGTCCCGATTCCAGGAGACGACCGGCACGCTCCGGCCCGGCGAACTGAACCGCCCCCGGGCAGTCCTCTCCGGTCGCGCTCAGAAGCGAAAACACGCTGCGCGCCGACACCTGGAACCTCCTCGCCCAACGGGCCAGCACGCTCTCGTTGTCGGGGAGGAGCCCCCAAAGCCATGGTTCGATCCTGTCGTGACCGTGCCCCGAGGCTGTCAGCGGCATCGAGAGGGACAGCGGGTATGCCGTGTCGTCGGAGCGCCACGCAGCGTCGTATGTGAAGCTGAGCCGCCCTCTGGTGTCACGCGTGATCTCGCCGAGCAGACGGCCGTTGGCCACCGCGATCAGGCGGCCCGTCATGGGGATTTGCGCCGGTGCGCATCCAGAACGTCCTGGAGATCGACGGCCTCGACCGGCTTGCCGGACTTGCGAAGGTCCGGTATTCCCTCGCCGTGTATGGTCAGAGACAGGTCGAGCGCAGCCAGCGTCCGGAGTACTCTGCCCAGTTCCGCCCGTGGCTTCCCGGCCTCGATCTCCACGACCCACTGCCGCCCGACGGCTGCGGCGCGCGCCAACTGCTGCTGGGTCATCCCCCGCGACCGCCTCGCGCGGCGAATCATCAGGCCAAAGTCGACCGGTGTTCGGATTCGCATGACAGGAATTGTAGCCGAACGGCGACTTTACGGCAATGGCGGCGAACGGCGACAATCGTGTCATGTGGGCGAACGGCGACACGTCCCCCACTGCCCCCAGACGCCGTGTTAGCTTGATCCATGACCGACGAACCTCACGACCAGAAGCCCCGGATCAGGCTCAGCACCCTGTCCCACGGCGCCGGGTGAGCGTGTAAACTCGGCCAGGCCGAGCTGGCGCAGGTCCTGCGCCCCCTCCTCCCCTCCGCCGACCCCCGCGTGCTCGTCAACGCCAGCACCGGGGACGACGCCGCCGTGTACCGTCTCGCCGACGGCCGGGCCCTGGTGGTCACCCTCGACTTCTTCACGCCCATCGTCGACGACCCGTACGACTTCGGTCGGATCG
>CAZTOF010000761.1:0-2353 GCA_964615515.1 uncultured Gemmatimonadaceae bacterium | reverse complement strand
CTGGCGCACGAAGGTCAGCGACGCCTCCATCTCGGTGTTGTCGGTGAAGTTCATCACCATGGGCATGTAGACCGCGCTGCGGCTCGCGTCCAGCCGGTAGGTACCGGGACGCATCCGCCCCGCGAGCCCGGCGATGTCCTGTAGGAGGAACGGGGTGAAGTCCACCAGCACGCGGTCTCCGGTCGCGGCACCCACGGTGAAGCCCCACAGGGTGGACGGCGCGAATGCTTCATCGACCGCCGTGCGCTCGGCGGGGTTGTCGCTGGAGGCGCGGAAGCGGTAGTTGGGCTGGATCATGAGGACCTTCGGCCCCACGCGGTGGAAGCGCACGACGCGCGATCCAGACTGCTGCCCACGGTCGATGCCGATGTCGTTGGAGCCCAGGCCCGCCCCGATCCCCGCGGCGTGGAGCACATCGGTGTCCCACAGTGCGATCTCGAGCCAGATGCGGCCGGCGGATTCCTCCCAGTAGAGGGGGAAGAAGCCGTCCATCCGTTCCATCGAGGCGGTCTTCTCCTCGATGGTGGGTGGCCCGGTGCCCTCAGGGGGGCGTTCCTGGGCGGTCAGCGCGTTGAAAGTCGCGGGCTGGGTGGCCGCCGTCGCGGCGAAGGCGAGCGCGGCGGCAAACGGTCCGTGCCGGAATCCCCCCGGTCGGAAGCGGCGGGCCCGCGACGCGGTGGCGATGGGGTGCGTTCTCCTGCGTTTCATCGTGTTCCTCCCGGGTTGGCTGACGGAGGTGAAGCCGGACCGCGGCGGGGCAGCAGTGCGCGCACCGCTTCGGCGACCCGTTCCATTTCCGGCAATGTGTTGTAGAGGTGCGGGGATACGCGGATGCGTCCCCTCCTGAGCGACACGACCACTCCGGCCGCGGCGAGCCCCTCCTCCAGCGTCTCACCCGGCACATCCGGGTGGCCGAAGGTGAGGATGTGGCGCCGGCGCTCCGGGCCCGGGGCCGTATCGCAACCCAGCCGCTCGAGCCGGGCGGCCAGGTCCGCCACCAGATCCGACACATGGGCTGCGACTCTCTCGACCCTCGCTTCCTCGATCAGATCCAGCGCGGCCGAGAACCCCGCGATCAGCGGGTAGGCAAGGCTTCCCTCCTCGAAGCGGCCCGCATCTTCCGGCAGCTCGAAGTGGACGCGGTCGAAGTTGAAGTTGTCGGTGGTGCTCCGCCAGCCGAGCAGCGGCGGGTGAATGCGCCCGACGACCGAGCGGTCCACGAAGGCCGCACCGATGCCCATCATGCCCAGCATCCACTTGTGGCTGTCCGCGGAGAGGAAATGGACCCCCGCCTCCTTCACGTCGAGCGGCAGCGCACCCACCGTCTGAATGCCGTCCACGCAGAGCAGCACCCCGCGCTCCCGGCAGAGGCGCCCGAGCCCGTCCAGGTCGGTGACCGCGCCCGTGGCGTACTGGGCCGAACTGACCGCCAACACGCGCGTGGCAGGGCGAAGGGCCCGCGCGGCGGCCTCCACCGTGACCGTCCCGGCGCCGGCGGCGGGGATCGGGTCCAGCGCCGCCACCCCGCGCCGCTCCAGGTCCATCCAGGGGTAGACGTTCGAGGGGTACTCGACCGACGACGCCGCGGCCACCCGGTCGCCGGGGCGCCAGTCCAGCCCCGCGGCCAGCAGCGACAGGCCGTGCGAGGTGTTTCGCACGAATGCGACCTCGTCGGCGCCGCACCCTACCAGGCGGGCGAAGCGCTCGCGGCAGCCGGTGGCCAGCGCCTCCCAGTCGTCGAAGCTGGGCCGTCCCACCCGGGCCGTGGAGTCCATGAAGGCGTGAACGGCGTCAACCACCCGCGTCGAGGTGGGCGCCACGCCCGCGTGGTTGAGAAAGATGTGGGTGCGCGAGACCGGGAACTCGGTGCGGAAGGCTCGCAGTGGTTTCATCGGTGGCGGACCCGGGAACCCGGCCCGGGGCTCGCCCGAGGAGCGGGGCTGGCGGGGGTTTCCGGCACGATGCCGGGTTGCTCGATGCCGAAGGGCGTGCGGGTCATGCGCTGCGAGCGCGTACGGCGCCGGATCGCCTTGTTCCGGTGGATGGTATCGAGGTCGGCGTAGCCGCGGCCGTGGTCGAGGTGGACGCAGAGGGCGCGGTAGCGGACGCCGCGGCCACGGACCCCCGCGTTTTCCAGGCGCTCGCCGAGTTCGCGGTCCTCGCCGCCGTAGCCCATGCGCTCGTCGAAGCCGTTCGCAGCCACGATGTCGTCGCGCCAGCCCGAGGCGTTGCCGCCGTTCCATGTGGGTCGCGTGGTGGTCAACCGGTCGGCGGCGGCAACGCCTCGGGCTGGCGCGACGACATCGTGGCTGCGAACGGCTTCGACGAGCGCATGGGCTACGGCGGCGAGGAC
>CAZTOF010000760.1:0-5308 GCA_964615515.1 uncultured Gemmatimonadaceae bacterium | reverse complement strand
AACCACCTCTCCCGGGTGAAGGAGATCATGCCGGAGGCCGGGAGGGGACTGAGTGTAACCTACAGGGTCGTGTTCTGAGGTGCTCTTGTATGACCTCGTGCACGGATCCGGCAAACGAGTTATCCAAACCAACACGACAGGAGAACGAACGATGAAGAAGTTGATCAGCAGTGACCTGGTGGCAGTGGCCGCGATGGTGTCCGCACTGGCGCTGGCGGCGTGCGGCACCGAGCCGGAGGAGGAAGAGCACCACGAACCCCATGAGGTCGAACTCGTAATGGGAGGAATCGTCCTGGCGACCTACGAGGTGGAGGAAACCAGCTGGGAGGTCCATGTCCCGCTGGCGGTCGACGCCGGCGAGGAGACGGGCCAGATCGAGGTTCGCTTCCTGGACGACGAAGGAGACGAACTCCACTTCGAAGACGAGGACGAGGAAGTCACCCTCCGGGTCAAGGTGGCCAACGAAGCGATCGCCGAGTTCGTGCAGAGTGCGCCGGGCGCGTTCACGGGCAAGTTCCGCGGCAAGATGGAAGGCCAGACGGGGGTGACCATCGAGCTCCTGCACGGCGATCATGCCGACCTGACGACGAGTCCTCTCCAGGCGACGGTGAACGCCGCCGGGTAGGGATCGGCAGACCGTGGACAAAGCCGGCCCGAGCACCCGGGATGGGGAGGTGCCGGGCCGGCCGGTTGCCGGCACCGGGACTTCCCGGTACCGGTTACTTGAATCGGGGCCCGGCCACCCGCGACCGCCCGCACGGGGCCGGCCCCTCGCCCCGCCCTCAGTTCCCCACCACGTCCATCCGCACGTACCAGATCCGTCCGGCAATACCGTACGGGGACTCGGACGGGTAGTCCATCGACCACAGCTGGGCCACATGGTCGTCCCGGAGCCGGGTGGGAAGCCTGTCCAGGAAGTTGTTGGCGCCGAGGCTTAGCCGAATCCGGTCCGCAATGCGGAAGTTCACCTCCGCGTCCGCGATCGCGGCGGCCTCGATCGTCACGGTGTCCTCGAAGATGAAGGGCGTCGTGAGTTCACCGATGTGCCTCACGGTCAGCCGGGTTCCGATCCCCCGCGCAAGCTGGACGTCGGCGCTCGCGCCGATTCTCCGGTTGGGCTGGGCGTCCTCGATCAGGAAGGTCTGGGTTTCTCCCATGAAGTCAGGATTCCGGTTGTCGACGATCTCGGTCTCGTTCCGGTGATAGGTGGCTGACAGCTCCGCCACGCCCCAGTCCCCACCCCGGAAGCGCCAGCCGGCGACGGCGTCGAATCCCCGGGTGCGGGTATCGATTGCGTTCGTCCAGAAGGCCACCGCGTCCACCGGCCGCCCCTGGAACTTGGCGGTGGCGCGGAGCCCGTGCTCCTGCGTGAGTGACCGTGTGAGCGCGATGGCGTCGGATACCGCAACGAGATATATGTCTGCCACTACCCGCAGACCGGAATCGAAGGAGTGGACGAAGCCGGCGGTGAAGCTCCTCGAGGTCTCGTGACCGAGCGAGCAGGCCTCGAAGTCCTCGCAGGCGATGGGGTCGCCCTCGGGCAGGAACCCCGCCGTCACGAGTCCCTCGCTGCCGCCCACGAAGCCGAGCGTGTTGAAGCCCCGCTGTGCCAGGCGCGGCGCGCGAAAGCCGGTCGAGATGGCCAACCGCAGGGCCGTGCCGGTTCCCAGCTCCAGCCGGCCGGCCACCTTCCCGGTCAGCGATGCGCCCGCGTCGCTGTAGTGCTCGAAACGCAGGGCTCCGCTCATCATCGTGGCCTCGGTGGGGCGCACCTCCATGTCCCCGTAGCCTCCGAAGCTGTTGCGCTGCCGCTCGCTGGCCTCGGCCGAACGGGGGCTGTAACCCGGGTAGCCTTGCATTCCGCAACTTGCGAAGGTCGTGCCATCGTTGAGGTGATGGGCGGCGGGAAAACTCCCGGGCCTGTCGCTCGTACCGCACGCCCACGAGGCCTTGTCACCCTCCTCCATCCAGTATGAATCGCGCCGGAAGGCGCCCCCGACCGCCAGGAACGCAGGCGCCGATCCGAGCTCGAGGTCACGGGACGCGTCCGCGTTGAGCGTCAGCTGGCGAACGTTGAGCGATCCGCTGGAGGCATCCGTCGGTCCCGCATTGGCGGCGATCGTGGCTCCGTCCGCATAGGGGTTCCTGAACAGATACTCGGCCGCGTAGGCCGGGTTGATCGAGTTGGCCGCGCCGAATGCGAACCGCCCGCGCCCGTAGCCCAGGCTCAGGTCGCCCGACCAGTCGCCGAGGCCGCCGCGCAACCCCGCCACGGCCGACGCGTCACCCAGCTCGGATTCCTCCAGGGGGAAGAACCCGTCCGGATAGACGTGCGACACGGTGCGCGGCACCCAGTCGGCCTTCCGGTAGAGCCCGTCGGAGACCGCTTCACGCTCGGAATAGCCGCCAAAGGCGTAGAACTCGCCCGACTCCCCGACCGGAATCGCCGCGTTGGCGAAGAACGCCGCCCCCTCGTAGTCGGGTTCGCCATTGCGCTGCAGCAGGATCTTCTTGCCGCCCGCCTGGCAGGGAGTGTAGTCCGTACTCGGGACGAAACAGGTTGGGGCCTCGCCGGCCCGGTTGGCCGCTCCCTGTTTCGCGACCTCCACCGTGAGGTTGACGAAGCCGCCGGCGAAGGGCACGCCCGTGTTCACGGAGGTGAGCAGCCGGTCGCCGTCTCCGCGCGATGTCCGTCCCAGGTAGGACGAGGCGGTGACTCCGCCCGCGTCGTCCTTGAGCACGACGTTGATCACGCCGGCGATCGCGTCGGAGCCGTACTGCGACGCGGCCCCCTCGCGCAGGACCTCGATGCGCTTGATCGCGTGGACCGGGATGGCCCGCAGGTCGGTCCCCGTCGTGCCCTGTCCCACGGCGGCGAGCAGCTTGGCGAAGGCGGCGGGATGGCGCCGCTTGCCGTTGACGAGTACCAGAACCTGGTCGCCGTTCATCCCCCTCAGGGTGGCGACGTGGAGGGCGCCGCCGTCCCCGGCCGACAGCCGCGCCGAGTTGAAGGAGGGCGCGATCCGCCCCAGCACCTCGGCCAGGTCCACCTCCCCCAGCCGCGCGATCTCCTCCGCGCCGTAGATGTCCACCGGGACCGGCAAGGTGGTGGGGTCGGTGATGCCCGCCCGGGAGCCGACCACGACGTCCAGTTCGCGAAGCTCATACACGGCGTCGGGGGGATCCTGCGCGAACGCGGGTCCGGCCAGAACGGCGAACGTCACCGGGGCGGCCAGGGCCGGCCCGCAAAGCCTCCGGCGGCCAGCCGATTGCGAAACGGTCCGGATCATGGTTATCTCCTTCCCCTTACTGTGAATCCTGAACGGTTCAAGCTGCGAACCACGTTTTTCGGTCGCAACCTGCAACCCGTTCTGTCGCAACCCATTACGCCCGAAGCATGGCGAGGCGAGAAGGTCCTGCCGAGGGGTGGGACCACACAGGCGGACCGAAAACCGATGGAGACCGGATTGAAGATCCCGAACGGAACCCCGAATCAGAAACGCAGGAGGGCGCTGGCCGCCACCGCCCTCCTCACCCTCTTCACCAGCGCCTGCGAATCCGGCGGCGGCGGGTTCGGCATCGACTTCGAGCGCTACGAACTCGCCAACGGCCTCGAGGTCATCCTCCACGTCGACGACTCGGACCCCCTGGCCGCCGTCGCGATGACCTTCCACGTCGGCTCCGCGCGCGAGGTGCCGGGGCGCACCGGGTTCGCCCACCTCTTCGAGCACCTCTTCTTCCTCGACTCGGAGAACCTGGGCCCCGGCGGACTGGACAGGCTCATGACCCGGGTCGGCAGCTCCACCAACGGATCCACCAGCCGCGACCGCACCAACTACTTCGAGGTGGTCCCGATCGACGGTCTCGAGAAGACGCTCTGGGCGGAGGCCGACAAGCTCGGGTTCTTCATCAATACCGTTACCGAGTCGGTAATCGCCAAGGAGAAACAGGTCGTCAAGAACGAGAAACGGCAGAGCGTCGACAACCGCCCCTACGGCCACAACAACTTCGTCATCGACCAGGCCATGTACCCGGAGGGCCACCCCTACCGCTGGCAGGTCATCGGCTCGCTGGCCGACCTGGACGCGGCCACCCTGGCCGACGCGCGGGATTTCCACGCGCGCTGGTACGGCCCCAACAACGCCACCCTGGTCGTCGCGGGGGACATCGACGTCGCGCGGACGAAGGCGTGGATCGAGAAGTACTTCGGCGAGATCCCGGCGCGGGAGACCCCCGCCACCCCCGACCCCCCCGAAGTACGGCTCGCCGAGCCGCGCTACCTCTACCACGAAGACAACTTCGGGAACCTGCCGCTCCTCACCCTCTCCTGGCCCACGGTCCCGCGCTACCACGCGGACGCCTACGCGCTCGACGTGCTCGCGAGGCTGCTCAGCGACGGCAAGTCGACGCCGCTCTACAAGGTGCTTGTCGAAGAGGAGGAACTCACCGCGCAGGTGTCCACCTTCCACCGGGCGCAGGAGCTCGCGGGCCAGTTCAGCTTCCAGACCCTGGCCTATCCCGGCATCGACCTGGACGACGTGGCCAGGGCGGCCAACGCCGGGATGCTGCGCTTCGAGGAGGAGGGAATCCCCGACGCCGAGCTGCGCCGCGTCAAGGCGGGGACGGAAACCGGCTTCTACCGGGGACTGGCGAGCGCGCTCGGCAAGGCCTTCCAGCTGGCAGACTACGCAATCTTCGCGGGCGACCCGGGGTACGCGGGCGAGGATCTGGAACGCATCCTGGCCGTCTCGGCCGACGACGTGATGCGCGTCTACGACGCCTACATCAAGGGCCGGCCGTTCGTGGCCAGCTCGTTCGTGCCGCGCGGCCAGGCGGAGCTGGCGCTGGAGGGCTCCGAGCGCGCCGAGGTCGTGATCGAGCCGATCGTGCAGGGGGCCGAGGCCGAGTTCACCGTGGTGCGGGGCGACGAGCGTACGCCGGGCGGTTCCTTCGACCGTTCCGTCGAACCGCCGTACGGCCCCTCGCCGAGCGTGCGTGCCCCCGAGGTGTGGCGCGAGACGCTGGCGAACGGGCTCTCCGTGCTCGGCGTCGAGGACCGCGAGACCCCCATGGTGCAGTTCGAGCTCGGCTTCCGCGGCGGGATGCTCCTCGAAGAACCGGGCCGCACAGGCGTCGCCAACCTGCTCGCCGAGACCATGCTGGAAGGTACCGCGCACCGCACCCCCGAAGAGCTGGAGCAGGCGATCGACCTCCTCGGCGCCTCGGTGAACGTCTCCGCGGGAGCGACCGGTTTCAGCGTCTCGGGGAGCGTCATGGCCCGCAACTACGACGAGACCATGGCCCTGGT
>CAZTOF010000759.1:0-4494 GCA_964615515.1 uncultured Gemmatimonadaceae bacterium | reverse complement strand
TCTCCACCGAGGCGCCCATCCGGGCCTTGAGGGCATCCGAGCCCACCGGATCGAAGGCCCGCACGACTTCCCGGTAGCGGTCCAGCGGGTGCCCCGAGATGAAGAAGCCGAGCGCCTCCTTCTCGCGCTTTAGGCGTTCCCGGTCCGGCCATTCGGGCACGGTGGGGAGCTCGGGCGTCGGGCGCTCCACGCCACCCCCGCCGAAGAGCGAGTGCTGCCCCTGCTCGGCTTCCTGCATGCGCGCCACGGCCTCCCCGTAGGCGGCGTCGAGCCCGGCCGCCATCTGCGCACGGTGCCCGAACGAGTCCAGCGCCCCGGAGGTGATCAGGGCCTCGCACGCCCGCTTGTTGAGCGCGCGCGTGTCGGTTCGCTCCAGGAAGTCGAAGAGGCTCTCGAAGGGCCCGCCCTCCGCGCGCGCCGCCAGGACCGACTGCACCGCTGCCGAGCCCACACCCCGCACCGCGCCGAGCCCGAAGCGGATCGTCGTCGCGCCCACGGGCGTGAACTTCCAGCCGCTCTCGTTGACGTCGGGCGGCAGCACCTCCAGTCCGTCGGCGAGCGCGGGGTGGTAGCGCCCCAGGTCGCGGCACTCGCCCATGTACTTCACCACGTCGTCCGTCTTGTCGAGCACCGACGACAGCAGCGCGGCCATGAACTCCGCCGGGTAGTAGCGCTTCAGCCACGCGGTCTTGTACGAGAGCAGGGAGTAGGCGGCCGAGTGCGACTTGTTGAAGCCGTAGCGTCCGAAGGTCTCGATCTGGTTGGCGAGCTCCGCGGCCGTGCTTCGCGGCACCTCACGCTCGATGACCCTCTCCTGGAACCGGGCCAGCTCGGAGCGGATGAGCTTGGCGTCCTTCTTCCCCATCGCCTTGCGCAGCACGTCGGCATCGCCCAGGGAATAGCCGGCCAGGTCGTTGGCAATCAGCATCACCTGCTCCTGGTAGACGATGATGCCGTAGGTCGGCTCGAGGATGTGCTCCAACCCGGGCGCCGGGTAGGACACCCGTTCGTGCCCGAGCTTCCGCTTGATGTACTTGTCGGTCATCCCGGAATCGAGGGGCCCGGGGCGGATCAGGGCGTTGGTGGCGACGAGGTCGTCGAAGCGGTCGCAGCGCATGGCCCGCAGCTTGTCGAGCGCCAGATTGGACTCGAACTGGAAGACCCCGGAGGTTCCGCCGTCCGCAAGCATCCGGTAGACATCCGGGTCGTCCAGCGGCACATCGTCCATGGCCGGAGAGTGGTAGACTGCGCCTGTGTCGGGGTGGCTGAACTCCCCGCGGCGCTCCTTCACGGCCTTCACCGCGTCGTGGATGACCGTCAGCGTCTTGAGGCCCAGGAAGTCCATCTTGAGCATCCCTGCGTCCTCGAGGCAGTTCATGTCGTATTGGGTAACGATGTCGGGGCCGTCTTCGCGGCGGTCGCCGCGCGCCCCCGCGCTCCCCGCCCTGCCATTCCCGGCACCCTTGCTCTGCGTACAGATCGGCACGTAGTCGTGCAGCGGCCCCGGCGCGATCACCACCCCCGCCGCATGCACCGAGGCGTGGCGCGACAGCCCCTCCAGCGTCATCGAGTAGTCGAAGAGCCGCTTGTGACGCTCGTCCGACTCGTAGAGCGCCTTCACGTCCCGGATCCGCTCGACGGCCTGGGCCACCGTGTAGCTCTGCCCCGGCTGGTTCGGGATCATCTTCGCGATCCGGTCGGTCTCGCCGACTTCGAACTTGAGCACCCGGCCCACGTCGCGGATCACCGCGCGGCTCTTCATCGTTCCGAAGGTGACGATCTGCCCGACGGCGTCACGGCCGTACTTGCGCCGCACGTACTCGATCACCTCGCCGCGGCGCTCGTAGCAGAAGTCGATATCGATGTCGGGCATCGAGATGCGCTCGGGGTTCAGGAAGCGCTCGAAGAGGAGGCCGTACTCGAGCGGGTCCAGGTCGGTGATGCGGAGCGCGTAGGAGACGAGCGAGCCGGCGGCGGAGCCCCTCCCGGGGCCGACCGGGATTCCGTGCTCACGGGCCCAGCGGATGAAGTCCCAGGTGATGAGGAAGTAGCCGGCATAGCCGGTCTTGAGGATGACCTCGAGCTCGTAGTCGAGCCGCTTGCGCACCTCGGGGGGGAGCGGATCGTGCTCCGCGGAGGGCGCCTCGTCGGCGGGGAGCGTGGCGTCGCCCGGGGTAGCCGCGCCGGGGGATTCGGGCGCGTACCGCTCCCTCGCCCCCGCCTCGGCCAGGTGGACCAGGTAGTCGTTCGGGTCGGTGAAGCGGTCGGGGAGGGGAAAGGACGGCAGCCGGTACTTCTTCTCCAGCGTGAGATCGACCTCGTCGGCGATCCTGAGCGTGTTCTCGATCACGTCGGGACGATCGGGGAAGGCCGCCGCCATCTCGTCCGGGCTCTTGAAGTAGAGGCCGTCGTCATACCGCAGCCGGTCGTCGTCGTCGTGGCTCCTGGCCGTGCCGATGCACACCAGGATGTCGTGGGCCGGGTGGTGCTCGTGCCGGAGGAAATGCGCGTCGTTGGTGGCGACGACCGGCAGCCCCAGCTCGTCGGCGAGGGTAAAGATCTTCTCGTTGACCTCGGCCTGGCCCGGGGTGCCGTGCGCCTGCACCTCCAGGTAGTAGCGATCCGGGAAGGTGTCGGCGTACCAGCCGGCCACCTCGCGCGCGATTTCGTCATTGCCCGCGACCAGGTGGCGGGCGAGCTCCCCCGCCATGCACGCCGAGGTCACGATGAGACCGGCGGAGTGGCGGGCGAGCGCCTCGCGGTCCACCCGGGGGCGGTAGTAGAAGCCCTCGGTGTACCCGATGGACGACAGCCTGATGAGGTTGCGATAGCCTTCGGCGTCGCGGGCCAGGAGAACCAGGTGGTAGTGCGCCTTGCCTCCCTGGCCCGAGCGGGTGCGCTCCCGCCGGTCTCCCGGGGCCACATACGCCTCCATCCCGATGATCGGCTTCAGTCCCTCCTTGCGGGCCAGCTTCTGGAAGGTCCAGGCGCCGTACAGGCAGCCGTGGTCGGTCAGCGCCAGCGCCGGCATCTCGAACGCCCTGGCCCTGCGGATCAGGTCCGAAAGGCGGTTCGCGCCATCGAGCAGCGAGTACTCGGAATGGGTGTGGAGGTGGACGAAGGACAAGGCGATGGATCGCGACCGGAGGAGAGGACGGGAGATGGCCGGAGCCCGGCCGCAGCCTGGAGCGGACGGGGTTTCACCGGGGTTTCCCTTCGAATGTAGGCGGGGGGGGAAGAGGGAAACAGGTTGCTCACGGCGGAACCGCGGGCAGACGCGCCTCCCGCGGACACGGTACCGCCCTGCTCTCCGCCCGTTCCCGCCCGCCGACTGCCGGGTGATGATCCTGCGGAGGCTATCAGCCCGTGGACAAAATCCCCACGGACTGCCATCCTACGCGCATCGGAAGGAATCCAGGATCGTTTCCAGCTGGATCATGTATTGGTACTTGTCCCGGCTGGGCGCGTACAGCCATGCGTCGATGATGTACCGGCGACCCTGGTCCGAACAGTCCACCGCACGCGTGATGAACGGGCCCGCGGCGGGATACTCGTCCGGAGGGTTGTTCCAGACGGCCTGGTAGGTGTAGGTGGGGTTGCCGTCGAGGATCTCCCGTCCCTCGATCACCCGGTCGAGGTCGACGACCTGGGGGTAGTCGTAGTAGCCGTCCACGAGGCGGGCCCGCCAGGCCAGGAGGTCCTCCGCCCCGAATTCTTCCTGTGGGGGACTCTGCCAGGAAACGGTGAACTGGCGGATCAGCTCGGAGGGATCGGGGTTGTCGTTGCGGAAGACGTGCACCGAATCCACGTTCTCGTACCTGTACACATTGGGTACCAGCAGGGTGAACCCGTGGTCCTCCCCCAATTGGCGCGAGAGCACCGTGTCCGGGTCGGTGACGAACATCCTCGAAACGGCCCGCGCCCTGAACTGTTGGTCGTAGAGTTCGGCCAGCGACGGCAGCAGCTCCATCACTCCCGCTACTTCGCTTCCCTCTTCCAGGATGACCAGGGTGGCGACCTGGCCCCGCGCCCACACGTTCTCCACCTGCGTGATCTGCGGCGGGACGACGGTCTCCTCCACCTTGGCCAGCGCCGGCTCCATCCACGGGTCCGCCTCGGTCCCCAGCACCAGCTGCCGTTTCAACCGGCGAAGGAGAAGCCAGTTCTCGCCACCCAGTTCGCCCGAGGTCACCGTGAAGATCTTCTCGTCGCGCACCGTGAAGACGGTTCGTTCCAACGCGGGCACGAGGGAAGCCTCCACCGCCTCCCACAACTCCGGTGTCGCGGTGACGATGATGCTGTTCTCGTCGCCCTGCGCCAAGGGAAGATCCTGGCACGCCGCAACGGGGAGGATCGAGAGGACCGCTAGGATTCTCAGCAGTCCGCGGACAAAGTCCCGCGAGCACCGAGAGCGGCGAGGCGCCGGGCCGGCAAGGCTGTGCGATCGACCGTCCGCGGAGAAACGCCGCGCCGCGTTCGCGCGCTGCCGCCGGG
>CAZTOF010000758.1:0-2158 GCA_964615515.1 uncultured Gemmatimonadaceae bacterium | reverse complement strand
GCGGCCGCCTTCTACATCCTCACCTACGGGGTGCTGGGCATGGCCCCATGGTACGCGATGGGGCCCAGGGTCGCGGCGCTGGGAAGGCGGTTCGGCTTCGTGACGCAGGCGCAGCTCCTGGTGGGACGCTTCCCGTCCCGGGAGCTGTCGGCGCTGATGGCGGTGCTGACGCTGGCCGCCTTCGTGCCGTACGTGACGATACAGATGCGCGGGGCGGGCATCGTGATCGAGGCCGTGACCGACGGTCGGATTCCGCTGGCCGCCGGGGCGGCGATTGCGTATGCGATCGTGCTCGTCTACGTGCTGGTCAGCGGAGTGTCGGCGGTCGGGTGGACCAACACCTTCCAGGGCGTGTTCATGCTGGTCATCGCATGGGCGCTGGGGATCTACCTGCCCTACCGGCTCTACGGCGGGGTGGGCCCGATGTTCGATCAGATCCTGGCGGAACGCCCCAAACTGCTGTCGCTCCCCGGCCTGACCGGAGACGGCGAGCCGTGGAGCTGGGGCGCGTATTCGACGGCCATCCTGGCGAGTGCCATCGGGGTCACCATGTGGCCGCACCTCTTCATGAAGGCATACACGGCCAGGAGCGACGCGATCATCCGCCGCACCGTAATCCTCTTCCCCACCTTCCAGATCTTCCTGATCCCCGTCTTCCTGATCGGCTTCGCGGGGGTGCTCTTTCCGGATTCACCCGACCGGTCGGACTTCATCCTCCCCTTTCTGATCCTCCGGTCGGATCTCCCCGCGATCGTGGTCGGGCTCTTCTGTGCCGGTGCCCTGTCGGCGTCGATGTCCACGGGCGACGCACTGCTCCACGGCGCGGCGTCGGTTGTGGTGGAGGACGGGGTGCAGCCGTTCAGGAAGCTCTCGGACCGGGGGCAGCGGGTGCTCATGCGAATCCTGGTCGTCGCGGTTGGGGGCCTGGCCTATCTCTTCGCGCTGGTGGAGGGCTTCTCGCTGGTGGACCTGCTGCTCGCGTCGTACGGGATCATCTGCCAGTACATGCCGGCGATGCTCGCCGCGCTGTATTGGAGACGCGCCACGACCACGGGGGTCGTGTCGGGCCTGCTGGCGGGGTCGGCCGTGTCGGTCTTCTTCTTCCTGGTTCCGGAACTCAAGCCCCTCGGGATGCACGAGGGCATCCTGGGCCTGATCGTCCACATCCCGGTGCTCCTGGCGGTCAGTCTGCGCGGCACTCCGCAGAACGAAGACCATGTGAACGGGTATCTGCGTGTGTGACGACGCCACCGGTCCGCCACCGGCCGGCCCCGGTCGGGAGAGGCAACCGCCCAACTGGAGCCGGACTCCCCAACGGAAAGGTCCTTAAAAGAGGAAGCCCCCGGCGGGCAGCACACTACCCGCTCGGGGGCTTCGTCTCGCTGGCGAGCCGGAAAGCGCCGTTTCGGCGCCGCTTTGTGCTGCGGCCGGTTTTCCGTCTCTTTCCCCGTCCGGCGTCTCCACCGTTCGGGCCGTCCCCCGTTCCCGGGGACTTCGGCTGCTTCCAGCGACCCTGCAGCCGTCGCGGCTCCCGCCGAACCAGGATCCGCGCCGCCTCAGGCTCCGTCTCCGGCACCCTCGGCGCGCCGTCTCTCAACCGGTTCCCCCTCCGGGGTTTCCCCCTGCGAGGGCCTCGTCAAGACCCGGCTCCGTCGCTTCGGTTACGTCCCTCTCGGGCCGCCTCCTCCGCTTCGGGCAATCACGTTAACACCCCAATCCCGAAAGCGCAAGCTTTTTCTCGGCGACAACCGCGGGAAGGGGGCGGGCTCCCTAGTCCGCGTAGACCGAAATCACCCGTCTGCGACGCAGATTCTCGAACTTCACGACGCCGTCGGCCTTGGCGAAGAGGGTGTCGTCCCGGCCCCTTCCGACGTTGTTTCCGGGGTGGAAGCGGGTCCCCCGCTGCCGCACCAGGATGTTGCCGGCCAACACTCTCTCACCGGCGTAACGCTTTACACCCAAACGATTTGGGTTGCTGTCGCGTCCGTTCCTGGACGATCCCACGCCTTTCTTGTGAGCCATCTCGGCCTCCTCAGATCGTGATGTCGGCGACCCGCACGACGGTGAAGTCCTGGCGGTGTCCCTGCTTGCGGCGATAGCCCTTGCGGCGCTTCCGCTTGAAGACCGTGATCTTCTTCGTGCGGTCGTGGGCCAACAC
>CAZTOF010000757.1:0-6130 GCA_964615515.1 uncultured Gemmatimonadaceae bacterium | reverse complement strand
GGTACAATGCTCCCGGGTGGGCGCAGTTCGGCGACCGATGGTTCCGGGGATCCTTGCCGGCGGGTTTCGACGCAGCGGGGAATCTCCATGTTATGGACCGGGGCGCGTCGCGGGTGGTGGTGATCGACAGCCGGGGCGAGCTGGTGCGGACGGTCGGGCGCCGGGGAGAGGGGCCCGGCGAGTTCATGCAGCCGTACACATTGGGCGTCTGGCGCGACGGGCGTCTGGTGGTGTTGGACATCCGGCGCATGGCATTCCAGACCTTTGGCCCTGACGGCGCCTTCGACCGTTTCGTCAAGTTGGGCACGGGACCGGTCCCCACAATGGTCAACAGGATCAAGGTCGACCCACAGGGAGATGCCCTGATCGCTCAGGGTCAGCCGTCAGACCCGGTGGAGGCGGCCCTCGTGGAGGACCTGACCGGGTCGAAGCCGGACGGGAGGGTCGACGACCGCGGGCTGGAACGGCTGGACCTGCGCGGAGATGTCATCACCGCCCAACCCGTGCTGCAGGCGTGGCGGAGGCCGCTGGAGGATGACGATCAACCCGGACCCGAGGTCCTGGCGAACTTGAGTCGCGCGGCTCTCATCCGGTTGTCGGACGCCATGGCCGCCAAGAAGAGGTACCTCGACCCGCGCCTGCTCTGGGATCTCCTGCCTGACGGCACCATCGCCTACTGCGACTCCTCGGCCTACGCCGTCAAACTTGCCCGGCCTGACGGCCCGGTGATCGGTGTGGTACGCCGCCCAATCGCCGCCGAAGCCGTTACCCAGAGCATCCGCTCCGCGGTGATCGCGGAGGAAGTCCGGAAACTCGAGTGGCGGTTCAGTCCGGAGTACCTGGCCTCCCCGGGAGTGGAGAGAGGGGAAAGGCCGATTCCCGAAATGCTCGACGCTGGTCGCAAGGAAATCGAGAACGCGAAGTTCTTCGCGGAGGTCCCCGTCGTGCGCGGTCTGCGCGCCACCTGGGACGGCGGGCTGTGGATCCAGCGACGGGGCGAGGAGCCCTGAGACGACGAGGGGCCCATCGACGTCTTCGGGGCGGACCGGGAGTATGTGGGAACCTTCGCCGCCGGCGCTCCGGGGATGCCCGCCGCCTTCGGGCCCGACGGGCTCGTCGCCTTCTGGGAGCTGGACGAGCTGGATGTGCCGACGATCGTGGTGAAGAGGCTGCCTGAGGAGGTGCGGTAGGGTATCTCGCCGGACCTTCGCTACTTGGCGGTTGGCCATCCGCGGGGGCATTGGTCGTGCCTCTCGGTCCGCCACACGTCGATCTTAACGCGAGAAAATCCTGGTGGAGATCTCGACGACCCGGGAGGGACGCATCCGGGTCCAACGCCGGGGCGAGGATGCGGGAAAGCGGGCGGCGGCAACGTCATGAGACGGCGATCTGGCGCGCGACGGCTCCGACACGGTGATGGGGTTCACGCAGATCGACCCTCTCGCACCCGCCGATGGGTCCCTCGACGGGGGCAGGCGCTTTACTGGAATCGCCATCGAACCCCCAGTGCCAAGCTGCGGTGTCCACCGTGATTCACCGGTGCCGCTGTCGGCGTCGGCAACGGGATCGACGCAAACTTCGCAGTTCGTATCCGTGACCCAACCACGCCACCCGCGAGCGGCACGGCAGACATCAGAGTCAGTAGAAGCAGGCCCGCGCAGGAGACAGTGGTCTTCAGCCCGCGGGGGCGCAGCCGCGAAGACCGCTCTCGTCCTCTGCTCCGAGATCGTCTGTGCGCATGAACTGCTACCTCAAGGCGTGGGGAACCGATCAGGCATCTTACAATAATGGAGATTCGATTGTGTATGAGTCGTGGCGATTTAATTCGATTGCGTGTCCAAATTGTGTAAAACCTAGATGTCCATTGCGCCCCTATTGCCAGTCATGTACTCTACCCAGGACCATGTACCATTTCGATCACGCCACATGCGGAGGCTCATCCATGAATCGCCGAGTCCTTTCCTCCCTCCCCACCCTGCTCCTGACCGTGCACGGCTGCGCAGGATCGCCCGAACCCGGAGCCACTCCTTCGCCGGACGATCCGACCCAGCCGCACGCGGATGTCAGCGGGGTGTGGACATTCTCGCAGATGTGGCGGCTGGACGTCGGGCGTGGAGTCACGACCAGCTGTTCCATATCGGACTTGCAGATTAACATCAAACAATCTGGAAGTTCCTTCTCGGCAACAACAGCGACGGGGGTGGAAACGGACTGCGACGACCCACGCTCCAATTATTCGGGGGAGCCCGGGGAAGAGCAGATCCGGGGGACGGTGAACGGGACTTCAGTGCGCTTCGCTGTCGAAGACGACGACTTCATTCGGCTGTCGTACTTGGGCAGCGTGGACGGGGATTCGATGAGCGGTACCTTGAGAGGTGCGGGCAGTTTGGCCGGGGTCGGCTCCATTCGCGTCACGGGAAACTGGTCAGCGTCACGGTCAAACGGCCAAGGCTCGTAAAGTCCGGACGGCAGGTTCTGATTCGACGCCGTCCTCTCCACACGTGGCGACTCCGGTCACGATCCCCCTGCGACTGCCTGGTCATCGGAGGAGCTAACGGTCTCGCAGTTCCTCCAGCTTCGCCCGCGCCTGCCGCGCGGGTTCGTAGTCCTCGTCCGCGTTCTCCCAGGCAGCCAGCGCGCCTCTCAGGTGCTCGACCGCGCCATCGAGGTCGCCCTGCGCCTCCAGGAGCAGTGCCATCTCGAGGTGTGCCTTCGGATCGCCGGGGACGAGGTGGAGCGCTTCCCTCAGTTCGGCCTCGGATTCGTCCAGCCGACCGGCCAGGCGGAGTGCACGCCCCAGATTGCGGTGGAGGTTAAGCGCGCCATCGAGCGCCATGGCTTGCCGGTAGCGTTCGATCGCAGACGCATGGTCTTCCTCGAGTTCCGCCACTAAGCCGCTGACCACCTGGAGAATCGGCTCGGAGAATCCCCGCGCTTCAAGCGCGGAGTACTCGCCGCGCATCCTCTCCGGACTCGACAACTCCAAGTTGGCAGGGATGAAGCCGACGAAGAAGAATTCCGCGGGCATGCCGATGGGCACCTCGCCAGCAAGCGCCAACTCGCCCCTACGGAGGTGATACTTCATGATCCCCAACCGGACCTCATCCATCTGCTCCGGAGTGCCGGTCAATTCAAGCGCGCGTTCATAGCTGGCCCATGCGTCCGCGAAGTTCCCCGCGTCTAGCTCGAGGGCTGCGAGTTGGGCCTGAAACGATGCTGAGAGGGGCTCCCACAGGCTTGCTTCCTCCAAGTTGCCCCGCGCAGATAGGTAGTTTCCAAGGCGCTTCTGAAGTGCGGCGAGACGTGCGTAACCGGTCGCGTCCTCCGGGAAGGCGTTCACATAGTCGGCCAGCGCCTGAAGGGCCTGCTCTTCGTTTCCGAGCTCTTCATGAACCCAGGCGGTCTCCAGGAGGTAGTCACCATTTCGCGGGTCAAGGTCTCGCATGTCCTCCAGCGCTGCGAGCACGCCTTCCTTATCGCCCATCGGTCCAGCGACTCCTTGTAGTTGGTAAGGGCCAGGAGGTCGTCCGGGTAGCGGTCAACCCACCTCTTATTGACGGCGGCCGCCTGCTTCCAATCCCTGCGCCCCTCGTGGTAGTCCGCCTGGGCGCCGAGTTTGATTCGCTCCGGCAATCGGTGACGGTGCGCGAGGACGGCCTCCATCGCGGCAACGGCCTCGTCTCTCCGGCCGAGGTTCCGCAGATAGAGTGACAAGATGTACCACGCCGCTGTGAAGGTGTGATCGCGTGCGGTTGCTGCATTCGTGAGATCAATCGCAGCGTCCCACTCGCCCTTGACGAAAGCCGCCTCAAGGCCTCGGAATAGCTTTTCCACTGCCACATCGTCGTTGGAGAGCCGTTCGCGAACGGGACGGTCTTCCTCACCCTCCCAAGAGGGAATCGCGATCGCGTCATTTAACGAGACCGACAGCTCGTCCAGCAGCGCCAGGAGGTCCGTTCCTTCATGGTCGGTCTCGCCCTCCAGCGACCCGTCGTCTACCCTGTATACCCTGAGGGTCGCCTGGTAGAGATCACCGATGCGGTCGATCTGGCCCTCGGTCAGAAACTCCGCATGCGCCTCTTTGCCAAGCTCGCTTTTGAGGGTCACCGGGACATCGCGGAGGTTGGCTAACTCCTTTTCGGCAAGGCGATCGCGGAACCAGAGATCTCTCCTGTCCAGCAAACCCCCCTTCGCGATAAGAAGTCGTTCGCCAGGAGGTCCAGCTCAAGCGCAAACGGCACCGCGTAGGCGAGCCACGTGTCGTCCTCCCCGGTGCCGGGGCCGAGGTCGAACGGAAACATAGCCACGGACTTCCGAAACTCGGGTTTCACGACTTCACGCTCGACAACGTGCCCCTCTTCGTCCGTCGTCGAAACCACGATCGTCTGGCGACCCAAATCCTTGTCGGCGAAGTTCGCCCAGAACACCACTGCGCACAGCACCAGATTCGCCGGAATCCCGATCTTCTCGGTCCTGGCGAGCCGGTCCCTGTCCCGGCCGGGCTTGCCGTGAAACCACGCCAGCATGATCACGGTCGGCAGGAGAAGGGGTATCGCCGACAGGACGAGGGCCTCGTAGTGGTCAGAGAACAGCAACCTATCCACCCAGATCTCCTGGGTGAACTCGAAGAGACCAAGAGAAGCACCGACGTAGAAACCCACCGCGTGGAAGACGCGGCGCTCGAACAGTTCACGGATCACCCGTGTTCCGGGCCAACGGGGAAGGGCGATGCTCTGAGATGTGGACATGTCAGCTCCTATGGGTGGATGGGTCGGGGCAGGCGTGGTTCACCGAGATCTTCACGGTACGTACGAGATCCCCACGCGGTAGGTGATGAGGTTGGCGTCGCTCGCAACCGGGTCCGCGACCCAGCCGCCCCCGGGAAGCTCCCGAAGTCCGCCCTCGGTCACGTATTCCGCCAGCCCGTTGTGGTTGTAGACCACGGACAGGTCCAGATGCAACGACTCGTCCCCCTCTCTGTGCAGCTTCACCGAGACCCCACCCCCACCGGCCAGCAACAGGGTCAGGTCTTCGAAGTTGGTCGTGGTGGCGATGGGTTCGTCGTCATGGTCACCCTTGACGGAGGTCCGGGTGAAGAAGTAGCCAGTTGGCGGTCGTGATGTCCAAGTCCACGAAGGGGATCGTCGGGCTCAGCGGACGCCTTACGGTTTCGCAGCCGTAGACGACGAAGCTGCCTTCGGCGCGCAGGGCCGCATGGCGCTGGTCGCCGAGGTAGAGAAACCCGCCGACCCCGAGGCCGCCGCCAAGCCCAACGTGTTCTCCGAATTCGCCAATGGGCGCAGCCAGCTGGGCCCAAGCGAATGCTCCACCCGCGAGTTGTTCCTTCTCCGACTGAGCAGTCGCGTCCCGGGGATGGAGACGAGCGCCGCCACGATGGGAAGAACTCAAGTGAGTCGGATGCCGCGTGCGGACATGCTGTTGCTTCCTTTCCTACCAACTGTACGTGAGTCGTGTGTAAAAGAAGGCGCCGTTGAATCCGAACGGAGTGAGTGGGCCGAACCGGTTGCCGAGGCCGTCTTCAGCGCCCGGATACTCCTGCGGGGGGGTGTTGAGGGCGTTCTGGGCGCCGAGCGTCATCGTCCAGCGATCCAGGAAGCTCTGGGCCAACTCGGCGTCGAGGACGACCCGGCCCGGGTAGTCGATGGTGTTGGCCGCGTCCGACTCGTAGTAGGGTGCCCGGGCGTCGAAGTAGGCGCCCCAGTAGCTGGCGCGCACGAGTGCCCGCGTCCCGCCGGGGAAGGCGTGGTTCACCGAGACGTTCCCGCGCAGGCCGGGCAGACCCTCCTCCATGATCCGGATCCGCAGATCGCTCAGAGTCCTGTCGTCGTGGCGTGTGACCCTGGTGGTGGTCCAATTCCATGCGGAGATCAGACTGGTGGTGCCCTGTCCGGTCTCCAGCTCGTAGGTGGCCACGACATCGACGCCCTGCGTGCGCGTCGCGAGGTCGTTTGTGAAGAAGCGGAACCGGTCGGAAGCTGTCAACGGTTGAGAGACACATTGCGGAATCAGTTTAGCGACCCGTCCTTTCCGGCGCCCCCGACATCGTGCTGCGCCCCGTCCTCGTCGTCAACTGCGCTGACGGGGAGCGGGGGGTTGATCCAGACCTCTT
>CAZTOF010000756.1:0-1920 GCA_964615515.1 uncultured Gemmatimonadaceae bacterium | reverse complement strand
GGGGCGCGGCCCGATGAACGAGCGGTACGTGGAGTCGGTGCGACGCTCGCGCGGGGCGGGCATCCCGTTGGGCGACGCCGCGCGGGCACCGGGCGCGGCGGGGACGACCGGGCCGGGCACGGGTTCTTCGCCGGCCGCTCGCGCGAATGTACGGGTACCGGCGCAGCAGACAAGTGGGACGGCCCGTTGGCCCCCCCTCACCGCGTTCGGCTATCTTGCACGGATCCCGCCGCCGGAGGCATCTTGGCCTCCCGCCCCGGGCGCGCCACCCCCAACCGCCGGAGGTCATCCGAGGTGCCCGTATCCGAGAAGGACGTCCGCAACGCGCTCAAGACCGTCAAGGATCCCGAGCTGAACCTGGATCTCGTGGTGCTGGGTCTGGTGTATGACATCGATGTCGAGGGCACGAGCGCGAAGGCCACGATTTCGCTCACGACGCCGATGTGCCCCGCGGCCGAACAGATCGTGGACGACGCCAGGGCGGCGATCGCCTCGGTGGAAGGGGTCGAGGACGCGGAGGTTCGGCTCACCTTCGATCCGCCCTGGACACCGGAGCGTATCAGTCCGCTGATTCGCTCGGCACTGGGGATCTAACGACACAGGAGCCCACATGTCCCAGTACACGGAAGACGAACTGAAGGCGAAGATCCGGGGCGGCTACATCCTCGAGTCCCCCGAGGAGATGACCCCCGGCTACCGCAAGGCGATCATCATCCAGCTGACGGTGCAGGCCGACACCGAACTGATGAGCGCTCCCGCCTACTGGCTCGCCGCGCGGCACGCGCCCTCCACCAACACGCAGGTGAGCGCGCACGCGATCATCCAGGACGAGCTGGCCCACGCCAACATCGCCTACCGGCTGCTCGAGGATATGGGCGTGTCGAAGGAGCAGCTCGTGTACGGCCGCGAACCCCACGAGTTCAAGCACCCCTACGGCTTCGACCAGCCGCTGGACAACTGGGCCGAACTCGTGGTGGCGAACGGGTTCTTCGACCGTGCCGGGATCACGCTGCTGAGCGACGTGCACCGCAACACCTCGTACGGCCCGCTCAAGCGCGCGCTCGTCAAGGTGGACATGGAGGAGACCTTCCACCTGCGCCACGGCGAAGTGTGGATGCGGCGGCTGGCGCGGGCCGGCGGCGCGGCGACCGAGCTGCTGCAGCGCTGCGTCGACTGGATGTTCCCGATGACGATCGAGTGGTTCGGGCTCCCCGACGACCTCAAGCGCCACAGCGGCCAGCTGGACTACCAGCTCAAGGGGCTCACCAACGACGAGCTGCGGCAGGTGTGGATGTCGTCGACCGTTCCGCTCTGCGAGAAGCTGGGCCTGTCGGTGCCCGCCCACTACGACGAGGAGGCGGAGGAGTACGTGCTCGAGTACCCGTTCCCGTGCGAGTACGACCCCGAAGCCAAGCGGTGGCTCTTCGACGACGGGGAAATCACCTGGCAGGCGGTTTTCGAGCGGTGGAAGGGGCGCGGCCCGATGAACGAGCGGTACGTGGAGTCGGTGCGACGCTCGCGCGGGGCGGTTTCGTCGTGGCTGAACTGAACGGCCGGGCCGGATCCGTGGGACCGGGCATCGCCGCTCCCCGCCGCCGGCGACGGCTGAAGACCCTGCTGGCGGACCAGCCCGCGCCGCGCAGTCACGCCTCCGGGGGGCGCGACCGGTGGTCGGCGCCGCTGCCGGACCCGCCGGCCGACAAGCCCGCCGCGTTGCGCGCGGTCCTCGGCGAGGTCCTGGACCCGGAACTGCCGATTTCCCTGGTGGAGCTCGGGCTCGTCTACGGGGTGGACTTCGAGGGCGGCACCGCCCGCGTAGACCTGACCTTCACCGCCACCGCGTGTCCCTGCATGGACTTCATCAAGCAGGACGTGCGCGACCGGATCGGGAGGGAGCCGTGGGTGGACGCGGTCGTGATC
>CAZTOF010000755.1:0-1755 GCA_964615515.1 uncultured Gemmatimonadaceae bacterium | reverse complement strand
CACCTCTTCCGCGACCACCCCTCGTACAAGGTCCTCCAACTCATCCGGCCGGGGCCGGGCCGCACCCACCTCTTCACGCACGATCCGCCGCGCGTCCTCCCGGAAGGCATCGAGAGCGTCCCGGTACATTCCCGTGAGCTTCCGTTCGTGCTCGAATTCCCGGTCGTCCATGGCTCGTCCTCGGGTCAGGGGGCAGGCCGGGCGGGGGTCAGCACAAGCGAGAGGGTCGTTCCCGCAGGCACCGTGGCATCCAGTTCGCCGATGCCGAGCTGGCCCAGCAGCGCCGCGCGCGCCGAGCTGTTGTTCTCGAGGTGGTAGATGCGCAGCAGGTCCCGGGCCAGCATGGTCCAAGGAACCACGACCTCCACCGAGTCTCGTTCGGCAAGGAAGGCGGCGGCCCGCCCGGAGGCGTCGTCGAACGCGACCGCCGAGCCCGCCGGGCCCGTCTCCGCGACGACCATTCCCGCCCTGCGCACGGCGGGCCCCACGGCGCGGGCGACGGTGAAGACAGTGAGCATCGCGGCACCGGTGGCGAGGGCGAAGAACGCGCCCCGTGCGAGGAAGGCGGCACCCTTGTTGTCGCGGCCGGGTCGGTTCACTGCGTCCATCCGTCGTGAATGTGTCCGTCGTCGAGGTGATCCCACACGGAGCCCGTGGACTCCTACGGGGCTGGCTCCGCGTCCGTTTCCGGCGGTACCATGGAGTGCTCCGCTCCACGCCCACTGCAAATCGGATGCCCGAGATGTCCCGACCCGCCATTGCCGCGCCCATTTTGGCCTTCACCACCAGTCTTCTCGCCCCGTCCCCCCACCTCTCCGCGCAGCCCGCCGTCACCGAGCAGACGAGCGGCACCACCGAGGTCCTGCAGGCGATCAGCCCGGTCTCGGAGGAAACGGTCTGGGTGAGCGGTCACGCCGGGGTGATCCTGCGCACGCTCGACGGTGGGTCGGCGTGGGAACGGATTCCGGCCCCGGCGGGCGATTCGCTGCAGTTCCGTGACATCCACGGCTTCTCGGCCGCGTCCGCCGTCGGGCTGACCGCGGGCGAAGGGCCGCTCTCACGGATCTACCGCACGGACGACGCCGGCATGTCCTGGTCACTCGCCTTCCTGATGGAAGAGCCCGCCGGCTTCCTGGACTGCCTGGACTTCTGGGACGAAGACCGCGGATTCGCCTACGGGGACTCCTTCGACGGGGTGCCGTACATCCTCGTCACGGGTGATGGGGGGCGCAGTTGGACTCGCGTTGCGGCCGAATCGGCCCCGGCCGCCAACGAAGGCGAGGGCGGCTTCGCGGCGAGCGGCACCTGCGCCAGGGCGGGGCAGGAGGGTCGCGGCTGGATCGGTACCGGCGCGGGGGGCTCGGCGCGGGTGCTCGCGACCGTTGACTACGGGAGGACCTGGACCGCCGCCGAAACACCGCTGGTCAAGGGGAACCTGGCGGGAATCTTCTCGCTGGCGATCGTGCCCGGGGCCGCCGCGGACGAGGGAGGGAACCGACCGGCCCCGGAGGACATACCGGTACCCGCGGGCCGACCGACCATCATGGCGCTCGGCGGCGACCTGGACAGACGCGAAGAGGTCGTGGCCGGGAACGCGGCCGTGTCGCTGGACGGCGGCGGCACCTGGACCCCGGCGAGCCCCGCGCCGATCAAGGGAGCCGTGTACGGGAGCGCGGGGGGCGGAACCGGCGCGAACCGGTGGGTGGTGGCCGTCGCTCCACCGGGAGCCGCTTACACGGGTGACCTGGGGGAGAG
>CAZTOF010000754.1:0-1552 GCA_964615515.1 uncultured Gemmatimonadaceae bacterium | reverse complement strand
TGGCGGCCCAGCGCCGCGAGCGTCTCGCCGACGACCGCCGCCTCGTCGCGCGCCGGAATCAGAGGCGTGTGCGCTGTCGTGAATCCCTTGGTGATCAAGGGCTCCAGCTGACCCGAGATTTTTCTTACCCCGGCAGCTTCGCGGACTTCTGCGGCCCTGAGGTGTGCAGGACGGGGCGGTTTGACGATTTCCACCCCATAGCCGTCGGCCCTCCAACTCCGCTCTGAGGGTCGCTGCCGGTGGCCGCGTCGCGTTGTCCCGCCCGAATCAGGTAGAAGGTGTCGCCATCGGGCCAGAGGCCCTCGTTCCATCCACCAGCCCTGGTAGGGAGAACGCGATGGCGACGGCGGAGAAGCTACCCTTTTCCTGGCACAGTGTCGAAAGGCTGCCGGACCTTGAGCGCCTGCGGCTGGTGCTCGACACCCTTCCCGACGAAGAGATCGTGGCGGCGCTTGAGGCCGGGCGGGGCCGCGGGCGCAACGACTACCCGGTGCGGGCGATGTGGCGCGCGCTGATCGCAGGCGTGGTGTTCCAGCACGCCTCGATCCAGTCGCTGCTGCGGGAGATGGGCCGCAACCCGGCGCTCCTGGAACTCTGCGGCTTCGACCCGCTGCCTTTCCAGAGCGCACCCGTATTGGAGCTTCGCGCAGGCCCGAAGGAGCCACCATGCGCGGTGACGCATCCGGCCCAGGTCCGCTCGACGGTGCCCAGCCACTGGAACTTCTCGCGGTTCCTGAAGTGCGTGGTGCGGCTTGAGAAGGAGCGGGGACTGGTGTCCGCAATGGTCGAGAGCTTGCGCGCGTCGCTCTTCGAGGAGCTGCCCGACTACGGCCGCCATCTCGGCTACGACGGCAAGGCGATCGAGAGCCACTCGACGGGCCGGGTCGGCGAGGACAAGGGGGAGACCTCCGACCCCGACGCCGATTGGGGCAAGCATGAGACGAGCGGGGTGAACGCCAAGACCGGCGAGGTCTGGAAGAAGGTGAAATCATGGTTCGGCTACGGCCTCCACCTGATCGCCGACACCCATTACGAGCTCCCGGTGGCGTTCGAGGTGACGCGGGCATCTCGTGCGGAGACCAAGGTGTTGGCGGGGATGCTGGATGAACTGTTCGCCAACGCGCCCGAGATGGCCGAGTGCTGCGACGACTTCAGTGCCGACCGCGGTCTCGACAACGCTCCCCTGAAGAAGAGGTTGTGGAACAGGTGGACCATCCGGCCGCTGATCGACACGCGGCTGATGTGGAGGGTCGAGAAGGAGGAGCCGGACTATGACCCGAAGAAGCCGATCACGCGGGAGCTGTTCCCCGATCGCGCCGACGTCATCGTTCACGACGAGCGTGGCCGGGTGTCCTGCGTCTGCCCCAAGACCGGCGAGGTCCGCGCCATGGCCTTCCAGGGCTTCGAGGCCGAGCGCGGCCTCTGCGGCACGCTGAAATACCGCTGCCCCGCGGGCGCCTTCGGCTTCGACTGCGCGGGCAGCAAGGCCTGCCACCGGGCGGGCCGGGTGAAGCCTGGGGACTACGGTCGCATCGTGCGCGTCGATCTGGAC
>CAZTOF010000753.1:0-3090 GCA_964615515.1 uncultured Gemmatimonadaceae bacterium | reverse complement strand
CCTTCCCCCCGGGCGCCGCGATCGTGTACTGTCCGTTGCCGGCGCGCTCAATGTCGAGCAGTCCCTTGTTCGCGGCCTCCACGAGGAACTTCGAGAACTTCTTGAAGCCGAGGTCGCGTTCGTTGAAGCCCGGCGACACTTCCATGATGACCTGCTTCAGCCGGTCCGAGCGCATCACGTCCCCACGCGAGACCATGCGCCGGACGGCCTCCTCGACGCACTGCCAGGCGTCGGGGGCGCCGCTCTCGTCTTCGGATGTCTTGCTGAGCCCGGTCAGCGCCGTGTACGAGTAGTACTCGTCGCAGTTCTGGACGAGAATGTCCGAACTGGACTCCTGGATGCCGATCCCGATGACGTACTTGCCGTATTCCTTGAGCTTCAGGACCAGGCTCGAGAAGTCGGAGTCGCCGGTGAGCAGGATGAAGGTGCCGATCTCTGGCCGGATGAACACCAGCTCGATCCCGTCGATGGCCATGCGGATGTCGGTGGCGTTCTTCTTCGAGCTGCCGTAGGCCGGGGCGAAGATGAGATCGATGGAGGCCTCGGAGAGCGGGACGATGTACTGGGGATAGCGGCGCCAGTCGGCGTAGGCCCGCTGCACCGTCACCTTGCCCTTGATGATGTCCGATTCGAGGAGGTGCTTGAGCTCCTTGGCCAGGTCGCTGCGCATGCCCATCGTGACGTTGTCGAAGTCGATCAGCAGCGCGGCGTTCGACGCCTCGTGCAATGCGGATCTGCCGGGATCGGCGTGGGGTGCTTTCAAGTAGGGATTCAGCATTCTGCGTCAGTCGTGGGTCGTGGCTTCGCGCTGTCCGGCCGGGGCGCTGCCGGGGTCCGCCGCCAGGCGGCGGGCCAACTGGTGGCGTTTCACCGTGCCGGTGCCGGTCAGGGGAAGGTCATCCATGAAGCTAACAAGATCGGGCACCTTGTATTCCGCCAGTGTCGCCCGGGTCCAGTCCCGGAGTTCCTCTTCGGTCACCACGCCCCCCTCCACCTTGACCACGCAAGCGCAGATCGCTTCCCCCAGAATCTCGTCGGAGACACCCACCACGGCGGCCCTGTCAATGGCCGGATGCGCCATGAGCCGGTCCTCCACTTCCCTGGGGTGCACCTTGAACCCGCTCCGGATCACCACGTCCTCGCGCCGCCCGACGAGGTGAATGTACCCGTCCTCGTCGACCATGCCCAGGTCGCCGGTGAGCAGGTACCCGTCCGGGTCCGTGGCGGCGGCCGTTTCCCGCGGCTGGCGATAGTACCCGCGCATCACTCCCGGGCCTCGCACCGCGATCTCGCCCACGCTTTCGGGGGGGAGCGCCGCACCGTCGCGCTCCTTTACCCGCACTTCGGTCCCGCCGACCGGGCGGCCCACGGTGAAGACGCGCTTGTCGCCGGGGTCGTCGGGGCGCGTCATCGCCAGCGTGGAGGCCACCTCGGTCAGGGAGTAGGCGATGACGAGGGGCACGCCGAAGGATGCCTCGATCCGGCGGGCCAGGTCGTCTCCGACGGGGGCGCCCGAAGCGAGGCAGAGGCGCAGCGTCCGCGGAGGGTCGCCCCGGCGTTCGAGCCGGCGCAGGAGGGTCGCGAAGAGGGTGGGGATTCCGTACTGGACGGTGGCGCCGTGGCGCTCCGCGCCTTCCAGGGTTCCGGCGGCGTCGGCGTCGTCCTGGAGGATCAGGCCGGCTCCGCTGAGCAGGGTTCCCAGAAGCCCGGGGCCGAGACCGAAGACGTGATGGAGGGCGCTCACCCCGGCCACCACGTCTCCGGGTCCGAGTCCGATGGCGCGCGAGGTCTCCCGGGCCGCGTGCAGGAGGTTTCCGTGCGTGAGTTCGACGCCCCGCGGCTTCCCGGAGGTGCCGGAGGTGTACAGGATCGCGAAGGGGTCGCCGGGGGCCGTTTCCCGGGCGGCGAAGTCACGTCCCCGCCCCGCCGACATCAGGTCTTCCCACTGGAAGATCCGGTCATCGTACCACAGGTCCTCTTCGCCCACCGTCACGACGTGCGTGAGCTGGGGCAGCTCCACCAGGAAGTCCTCGAAGATCTGCAGGTAGTCGATCCCGTAGACGTCCTCGCCGGACACCGCGCAGGCCGCCCCCGAGTGCCGGAGCATGTAGCGCAACTCGGGAAGTCTGGTGCGGGGGTCCGCGGGAACGACCAGGGCGCCGAGCTTCGCCGCGGCGAGGACGGTGACGACGAACTCCGGCCACGCGGGAAGCAGCACGGCGATACGGTCGCCCGCCCCGATTCCCAGGTTGGCAAGTGATGCCGCCAGCGCCTCCGCCTGGTCGTCCACCTCGGCGCTGGACAGCACGGCCGTATCCGTAAGAAGGAACGGCGCGGCGGGGTCGCCCGCCGACCGCAGAGCCAGGACCGAAGAGATTGTGCGGGGCGTCATGCCTCCCTCGGACTCCATCAGGACCAACCCTCCATTATACGGACAAGTTCCTCCGCCGGAACGGGAACCGTCGTCCCGGGTCCGGACCCTGTGCGCCCGACCGCCTCCAGGCGCACGATATGGACCACCCCGGACCGGGTCTTCTTGTCACGGGTCATGAAACCGGCGATTCGCCGCGGCCGCAGGAGGCCCGGATGAAAGTCGGGCAAACCGAAGGCCCGCACCAGTCTGCGGATCTCCCCGGCCGTGCCCGGGAGCGTTATTCGGAGCGCCTCGCCGATCCGCGCTTCGGCCACCATGCCGACCGCAACCGCGCAGCCGTGCGGCAGTCCGTACCCGGAATGCAGTTCGATCGCATGTCCCACGGTATGCCCGAAATTGAGAATCTGCCGCCGGCCCGCCTCGAACTCGTCCGCGGCCACGACTTCCGACTTGATCTCCACCGATCGCAGGACCGCGCGCCCGACATCGTCGGCACCTCCCGCGAGCAAAGACCCTGCCCGGCCGCCGAGCCACTCCGCATGGGCCCCATCCAGGATCACCCCGTGCTTGACCGCCTCGGCAAACCCCTCCGCCCGGGTTCCCGCATCCAATGTGGTGAGAAACACGGGGTCCGCGAGCACGCCCGAGGGTGCGTGGAAGGCCCCCACCAGGTTCTTGCCGGCGGGATGGTCCACGGCGGTCTTGCCGCCCACCGA
>CAZTOF010000752.1:0-2578 GCA_964615515.1 uncultured Gemmatimonadaceae bacterium | reverse complement strand
GATCTCCTCTTCGCCCACCAGTACCACGTCGTCGGCGAGGGCTTCCAGGTGAGGCCAGGTCAGGTCGCCGATCCGCTTCACGGCGATCCCGTCGGCCAGCGTGTCCGACATCTCCACGTGCGCGGGCGCGCCGGCCTCCAGCGACCTGACCGCCCCGGGTGACGCCTCGGCCTCGACGCCGATGATCCGCACTGCGGGCTTCTCCGCCTTCACCGCGGTGGCCACGCCCGCGATCATCCCGCCGCCGCCGATCGGCACCACGATCGCGCTCACGTCCGGCACCTGCTCCAGGATCTCCAGCCCCATCGTGCCCTGACCCGCCATCACCGCCAGGTCGTCGAAGGCGTGCACCTGGGTCAGCCCCTCCTCGGCGACCAGGCGGTCGACCACCGCCATCCCGTCCGACAGCGTCTCGCCGGTCTGAATCACCCGGGCCCCGCTCGCGCGCGTGTTCGTGACCTTGATCAGCGGCGCGTTGTCCGGCATGACGATCGTGCACGGGATCCGCAGTCGCGCCGCGTGCCGCGCCAGCGCCTGGGCATGGTTGCCGGCGCTGGCCGCGACCACCCCGGCCTCACGCTCGGCCTCGCCGAGAAGCAGGAGCCTGTTGAGCGACCCCCGGTCCTTGAACGAGCCCGTTCTCTGCCGGAATTCCGCCTTCAGATACATGCCGCAACCCGCCATCTCGCGCAGCGCGAACGACTCCGGGCACCCCGTGCGCACGACGTGGGGTCCGATGCGGGCGTGGGCGGCTGCGATGTCGGCGGCTGTGAGCATCGCGCTGACGGGACCCTCGGCTGTCAGCGGCGCCGGGCCGCGGCCGGTTCACCCGAGCGGCCCCCGGGCGTGTCAACCAGGTCGGCGCCCCGCCACTCTACGTGCTCCCCCCTCATCCCCGGGCCGCCAGCGCCCTGGCCACGATGTCGCGCTGCGCGATTGCGTGGTTGCGCGGGTTCCCCTCGGCCGGACTCGCCCGCTCGGGACGCGAGACGTGCAGCAGGCGGACCTCGCGTGGCAGCACTGCCCTGAGCCGCGGCAGGATATAGGTGAGCGCCCCCATGTTCAGCGGCTCCTCCTGGGTCCAGATCGCCGTCTCCACATTCGGGTAGCGCTCGTGCAGCGCCCGGATTCCCTCGGCCGGGAACGGGTAGAGCGTCTCGACCCGGACGATCGCGGTGTCCCTGGCCTCGGCCCGTTCCTCCGCACCGGCCAGGTCGTAGTAGACTTTCCCGCTGCACAGAATCAGGCGCCGCACTCTCTCCGCATCCCCGCTCTCCCCGACCGCCGGGTCGTCGATCACCTTGCGGAACCTCCCCTCGGCCAGCTCCCGCACGGTGGACTTCGCCTGCGGATGCCGCAGCAGGCTCTTGGGCGACATGACGATCAGCGGCCGCTCGGGTTCGCTGAAGGCCTGCAGGCGCAGCAGGTGGAAGTACTGCGCCGGCGTCGTCGGATACACCACGCGCATGTTGTCCTCGCCGCAGAGCTGGAGGAACCGCTCCAGCCGCGCGCTGGAGTGCTCCGGCCCCTGGCCCTCGTATCCGTGCGGCAGCAGCAGGGTCAGCCGCGAACGCTGCCCCCACTTCGACCATCCCGCCGACAGGAACTGGTCGATCATCACCTGCGCGACGTTCACGAAGTCCCCGAACTGGGCCTCCCAGAGCACCAGGTCCCGGTCGGCCGCGACGGCCACCCCGTACTCGAAGCCGATCGTGGCCGCCTCGGTGAGCGGCGAGTTGTGGATCTCGAAGCGCGTGTCCGAAACCTCCGCGAGCGGCGAGTACTTCTCTCCGGTCTTCGCGTCGTTCAGCACCAGGTGGCGGTGGCTGAAGGTGCCCCTCTGCGAGTCCTGGCCGGTGAGCCGCACCGGCACCCCGTCGGCCAGCAGCGAACCGATGCCCAGGGCCTCGGCCTGCCCCCAGGCTACTCGGAAGTCAGCTCTGAAGTCCTGGCCGCGCCGCTCCAGTTGCCGGACCAGCTTGGGATGAATGGTGAACCCGTCGGGAACGGTGAGCAGCGTCCGGTTGATCCGTTCGAGCTGCCCGAACGACACACCCGTGTCCCGCTCGAATTCCTGGCCCACGGCAGTGTAGCTGGGCACCTGCCACGGCGGGGCGGACTCCTCCTCCTTCCGCTTGCGGCCGTCCTTGATCGCGCGCAGCCGTTCGGCCATCGCGGTGACGCGCTCCCCGGCCTCTTTCCCGGTGATCAGCCCGCGCGCGACGAGCTCGCCCACCCACTGCATCCGCACGGTCGGGTGGTCGTTGATCCAGCCGTACAGGACGGGTTGCGTGTACTCGGGCTCGTCGGCCTCGTTGTGGCCGTGGCGCCGGTACCCCATCAGGTCGATCACCGCGTCCGCGTGGAACTTCGCCCGGTAGGCCATCGCGAGGCGCACCGCGGCGAGGCACTCCTCGGGGGCGTCGCCGTTGGCGTGGATGACAGGGATGTCGTACCCCTTCGCGAGGTCGCTCGCGTAACGGGTGGAGCGGCCGTCGCCGGGGTCGGTGGTGAAGCCGACCTGGTTGTTGCCGATGATGTGGATGGTGCCCCCGACCTCGTAGCCGCGCAGCCGGGC
>CAZTOF010000751.1:0-1700 GCA_964615515.1 uncultured Gemmatimonadaceae bacterium | reverse complement strand
TGACGGTGCTCGTCGGCGGCCTGCGCGTCCTGGGCGCGAACGTCGGACAGTCCTGGCACGGGGTCTTCACCGGGCGGCCGGAGGTGCTCACCAACGACTTCTTCGTGAACCTGCTCGACATGGGCACGACGTGGACGGCGGCTTCCGAGTCCGAGGACGTATTCGAGGGCCGCGATTGTGCAACCGGCGTGCTCAGGTGGACCGCCACCCGCGTCGATCTCGTCTTCGGGTCGAACTCGCAGCTCCGGGCGATCGCGGAAGTCTACGGATCCGACGACTCCGGGCAGCGGTTCGTGGATGATTTCGTCGCCGCCTGGGACAAGGTGATGACCCTCGACCGCTTCGATCTCGCCTGATGTCAATTTGGAAGGTCCACGGCGAGGCGCGCCGTGGACCTTCTTCTCGCGGTCGGAGTGATTGCGAGAGCATCCACTCCTGGAGCTTCGCAATTCATGCGCAGGGCCCTTCGGGAACGACTCGTGCTCGTCCGGCGCCGCGATCGTCTTCCACGCGGCTGTGCGACCGTGGGGATAGCGCGGGAGGAAAGCCGTCAACGCCTCGAAGGCGCGCTTGTACCCTGCTGGCTTGGTGTTGGTCGTGGCCATGGTGAAGTCCCTCACGGGCGTTGGCAATGCAGCGTTGGCGCAGCACTGGTCACCGAACGCAGGTGCTTCGCCGATGGAATGGGGGGAGCGTCCTCGCACCGCCACGATCGGGACGTGGTGAAGCCGGCTCACGCTCGGGATACAGTCACCGGGTGAGGGTAAAATCGTCTCGTGAATGGTGCCGCAATCATCACCGTCACGCAGACCCGTCTCGATAGGCTCGGACACCTCGACCATGTGGAGGCGGTGTGTTCCCGTGGCGTGCGGGAGCGCTGTTGTGGCGCTCCTGACCATACGATGCTGCTCGACGCTCGTACCGATCTCTCGATGTCCTCGGGAGCGATTGACCTGGTGGCCGAGTTCGAGTGTGAACCGTTGATCCATGTGCTGCACGAGACAGTCCAGTGAGATTGGTCGCCTGGAACTGCAACATGGCCTTGCATCGCAAGCTCGATGCGCTTCGGCGGCTGCGACCGGACGTGGCGGTGTTGAGCGAATGCGCAGAACCACAGGTGTTGGCCGAACGGGCTGGTGCAGAAAGTCTGGAGGCTGATTCCGTATGGATCGGAAGCAACCGGCACACGGGGCTGGCGGTGTTCGGATTCAATGGTTATCGCCTGAGCCTGGACGAGCGCTACCAGGCGTCACATCGGTTTGTCGCCCCGGTACGGGTGGAGGGGAAGAAGCGCTTCAACCTTTTGGCGGTATGGGCCCAGAACTTCAGTGCTGGAATCACCCGTAAACGCCAGCCCGGTCCCATGCGCCTGGCACTTCGCCGTTACCGGGAGTTCCTGACCGAATGCGACGCGGTGGTGGCAGGCGATCTCAACAACAACTGCATGTGGGACAAGCCGGGCTGGCTGATGAACCACGCTCACACCGTCGACGTCTTGCGCCAGTGCGCCATGACCAGCGTCTATCACCACGTCACCGGGGAGCCTTTCGGGGAGGAGTCGACGCCCACCATCTACTGGCGAAACCGAACCAAAGACGGTCCCACCTATCATCTGGACTACGTCTTCGCCCCGGACGGCTGGCTGGCGAAGGAATGTGCTATTCAGGTCGGCAGCTTCGAGGATTGGTGCGGGTCAAAGC
>CAZTOF010000750.1:0-6300 GCA_964615515.1 uncultured Gemmatimonadaceae bacterium | reverse complement strand
GGCCTGCGGCATTCGGGAGAACCGGCGGAGCCTCGACAACGAACGCCGGATCGAGATGTAGCGTCGAGTCGGCGTCCACGCGGCCGGCGACGAGCAACGACCTCGTTGCAATCGGAGCAGCGGCGCGCGCGCCCTCGTCGGCGACGCGGAAGCTCAGCGCTTGCGAGAAGTTGTATTCGCTGATCCACTCGGGGCTGCAATAGCTCATCAGGTCCGGGTAGTCCGGCGCCACCAGCGATCCGCCGTTTCGCGGATCGTATCCCCAGGACCCGATTCGGCCGCCGGAGTCGGGGAAACCGGGGTCCAATCCAGCCGTGATGCGGCAGGGAGCGTGGCCCAGGCCGAAGTTGTGACCGAGTTCGTGCGCGATGGTGGATCCGTCATATGGCTGAACAAAGCTCGCTTTTGCACCTCGGTAAGCCATCGACCAACCGCTGCTGGCGTCGTGCAACAGCAGCCCCATCCAGTGGCCGCTTCCGCCTTCCGCCTTCCGGATTCGGTTGGTCATGGACAGCAGGTCGTGCGGGTTGTTCGAGTCGACCAGTACGGGCTCGTGTTTCGTGATCTCGAAGGCACCCACCGGAAGCAGATGGTTCGTTTCCCGGAACAGTTCGTGGTCCGGATGGAGTTCGTCCACGAGCGCGGCCGTAGCTCGGTTGTTGCTGCCTGTCCAGATGAACGGGACCAGCGTCAGATTGAGCGTCGGCATGCTCCGCACGTCCACAGCGTCTCGGCCTTCAGCCGGAAGGCGCGTCGACACGCCCAGTGCCGGATCGATCGTTCCCTCCGGGTCGATCTCCACCACCATTTCCAGGCCCGGCCGGATCACCGAGCCCGGGATCTCGGCGTTCGCCGACAGGCCGAGTTCTCCCTCCCGAATCTCCGTGGGGATCGTTGACGTACCGGCCGGAATATTCGCCACATGCGCCTGCGAGCCGTTCACGAAGAATGTCGCGCGGACGGGCGGACGCGTTGCGGAGGTCTCCTCGCCCGATGTGACGAAGACGCGGAGCAGCGCGCCTTCGCCAGCCACCAGCGGCACTGGGTATTCCCGCGACTGGGTGGCCTGCGTGAGGTAGGCCGAAGCCTCGGCCCAGCCGCAAGACCGGACGCGATGCGTCTGCATGGACGCAAGCCAGTCCCGAAACACCGGCTCGTCGGGCGCGCAGAGTCCGGTTCCGTGCGCCAGGAACTGGACAATACGCCCCGAGGTCAGATCGCGCGGGACTGGACCCGCGAGTTCAGAGTTGCCATACAGGAACAACCGGTACAGCTCGGGCAGGTTGCCGAGCTCGGGCGGCACTCCCCCCGAGAACATGTTGTTTTCGAGATGGAGTTCAAGCAGATGGCCAAGCTTTCCGAGGCCGGCGGGCAGCGCTCCCGACAGCATGTTGTCGGACAAGTTCAGGTGCCTCAGATCAGAGAGCGAAGAGAGGGTCTCCGGCAGGACGCCGTCGAGCCGATTGTCGGCGAGGGACAGCGTCTGAACGGACCCTAGGGATCCGAACTCCGCTGGGATGGGTCCTGTCAAGTCATTGTGCTCCAGCTGCAGGGACCGCAACATGACGAGGCGGCCGAGTTCGGGTGGAATCCCGCCGGCGAGGTTGTTTGAGGCCAGGATCAGCCGGCGCAAACTCGTTAGCCTTCCGAGTTCGGGCGGAATCTCGCCTGCCACGTCGGTACCCCACACCTCCAGAGACTGCAGACTCGCAAGATTACCGAGTTCGGGCGGAATCTCACCACCGAGGAAGCCGTAGCTCAGGTTCAGGTTCTCCAGCTTGCCAAGCAGGCCCACTTCAGGAGGAATCCGCCCCACCAGGTTGTTTCCCAACAGGTCGATGCCCACTACGCTCCCCGCCTCGTCTACTTCGATCCCGTGCCATTCGCCGGCCGGCGCGTCGGTCAGCCAGTTGTCGTTGCTGAACCAGTTCGGCCCACCCGTCGCTTCGTACAGGACCGTAAGAACTTCGCGTTCGGAGAGGTTACACTCGCTGCCCGTCCCCTCGTGCGAGGATATCGTGCTCGACCACGATTGAAACTCGGCCGTGGCAGGGGCGCACAGGTCCGTGTCCGCATAGTGCAGTTCCTGTAGCGCCAGACGGGAAAGAGACCCCGGGAGCGCGCCGGTAAGCGCGTTGCTTCCAATGCGCAGCGACGTCATGCGGTCCAGGTGGCCGAGCGTCGCGGGAAGCCGTCCGGCGAGACCGTTCCGGCTGAGATCGAGCTCCATGACCCGCCCGAGGGAATCCGCGGCCACGCCGTGCCAGCGCCCTGGCGCAGCACCGTCCAGCCAACCATCGCCGTTCGTCCAATCCGCTCCGCCAGCCGCCGCATACAATGACTCGAGCACGGCGATGTCCACTTCGTTACAGAAAGGTCCCTCGACATGATGGATCGACGCCAGCCATTCCACGAACGGGACGGTCCCCGGCGCGCAAAGACCGTCGTTGGCCCCATACTCGAAGCGAGCCAGCCCCTCCAGCGCAGGGAGGCTCGCCGGAATCGGTCCGCTCAATGCGTTGCCCTCGATCGCCAGGATGGTAATCCGAGTGAGGGCACCCAGCTCCGTCGGGATCTCACCCTCCAGATCGTTCCAGCTCAGGTGCAGTCCACTCAGTTCAGGAAGCTTGCCGAGTTCGGGCGGAATCCCGCCTCGCAGCACATTGTTGTGCAGCGTCAGCACCTGGAGCCTTGTCAGATCGCCGATTGCCGGTGGGATCTCGCCGTCGAGATTGTTACCATCCAATTCCAGGTTCCGAAGTTCCGTCAACCTCGCAAGCTCAGGTGGGATCCTGCCCCATATCCCGGACCACGACAGAGACAGGGTTTCCAGATTGGTGAGCGCCGCAAGTTCCGCCGGGATCTCGGTCCCGTAGTCGAAGGCATTGTAGGCCAGATCCAGAATCCGCAGTTCGGAGAGGTCGCCGACTTCGGCGGGTATGTGCCCCGTCAGACCGTTCTCAGGGAGATTGATGCCCGCGACCCTACCGAAATCGTTTTCTTCAACCCCGTACCATTCCCCCAACGGTGTATCAGTCAACCAGTTCTCGCTGTTGGTCCAGTTCGGGCCATCCGTGGCCTCATAGAGTGCCACCAGCGCCGCCCGGTCCGGGTTCTCCACCGTCACCTCGGCCACCCCCGAAGCGTCGCCGGCCGTTGCCGTGATCTTCGTCGTCCCTTCGGCGAAAGCCTCCACGAGACCCGTTTCGTCGACCAGGGCGACTCCGGCGTCGCTCGACGACCAGGAAAACACCGCACCGTCGACCTGGTAGCCGTTCTCGTCGAACGCTTGCGCATCCAGCCGCAGCGTGTCGCCCAGCGCGATGGTGCTCTCCTCCGGCGACACCACTACCAAACCCGCGGACTGCGTGACCGCCACCAAGACGGTGCCCGACACGTCGCCCGCCGCCGCCGTTACCGTCGTGGTGCCCCCGCCCACTGCGGTCACCAAGCCGGCGGAGTCCACTGCCGCTACGAGCGTGTCTCCGCTGGACCAGGAGACGAAGGCCCCGGCCATGACGCGTCCAGCCTGCTCGCGTACTTCTGCCGCCAGTTGCACGGTCTGCCCGAGCGCGGTGAGCCGCACCGAGTCGGGACTCACCGCAATGGCTGTCGGCAACGGGGCAACCACGTTGAGGGCGGCCCCACCGGACACTTCCGCCGCCCTAGCCGACACCACGGCCTCGCCTTCCGCGAGAGACTCGACCAATCCGGAGTCGTCCACCTTGGCCACCAGCGTATCGCTCGACGACCAGGAGAACTCGGAGCCCGCCACGCCGTGGCCGTTGGCATCGATTGCTTCGGCCGCCAGACGCACTGTGTCCCCGAACGCCACCAGCGTGTCCGCGGAGGGCGACACGGCGACGGCGCTCACCACCTGGGCCACTGTGACCGCTGCTGTCCCCGAGACTGAGCCCGCCGTCGCTGTGATGGTCGTACTCCCGTTCGCCGCTGCCGTGACCAGCCCGGAGGCGTCCACCGTCGCGACCGAGGCGTCGGTGCTCGCCCACGCGACAGCAGCCCCCGCCATCACTTGCCCGTTCTGGTCGCGTACCTCGGCGGTCAACCGGGTCGTCTCTTCGATGGCAGCCAGCGTGGCGGAGGTCGGGTTGACGGTTACCGTGGTAGCTACTGGAGCCGGGGCAGGAGTCGGCTCAACAGTGCCATCGCCGCAGGACAGGACCAGCACGGAGATCGCGCCGACGGACATCGCCGGGATCACGAAGCGCGCCCTCAACCATCCCCGCCTCCGGCGAATGTGCCTACGCCGCTGCGCCCGTGTTCCAGCATCTTCCGGGAGCGTTCTCAGTTGCATGTCCGTCCCTCCTCGCCCTGCACACTTCGGCGTTCGTGCTTCCACATGCGCCTTCTGCGCGCCGGATGTGTCACGGAGCACTCGATAATCATGATTATTACGCGAGCTAACGGCTCAGCGCGTTAGATTATCGTGTCACGAGAACAGCGCGCAAGGACGACTCCGGCCCGTCCGTAGGCCACCCCACAGCTTGCTGCCCGTACGCGGACCAACCACGTTTCCGTCTCCTAGCGTCACGATCTCCGTGCTCAGCATGCCGACCACCCATGACAAACAGCCGCGCGCGGCCCTCGCCCTACCGACGCTCGCGGGACTACTCTGCGCCGCACTGGTCCTCCTCACACCCGCTTGCAACCCAGGCGACGCTGACCGGGAAGCGATCCAGACCGTACTCGAGGTCACGGACTCGGGAGGTGTGAGGACGGTCCTCCTGGGAAGCCTCGATGAGCTGTCGGCTACCCGGATCACCCCGGACCTCGTCGCGTCCACGCGGCAGCGAGGCATCGAGTTGTTCAACGCCAGGATGGCTCTCTTCCTCGATGGCGGCGGCTTGGCGGTGGCCAATACCGGGGAAATGGAAGTGCTGCTTCTGGCCGGTGACGGGTCGTTGGCCAGACGGGTCGGGCGGCAGGGAGAGGGCCCGGGCGAGTTCATCGAGGTTACCTCTCTGGTCAGGACGCCCGCCGGCTTTCTCGTGTACGATGCCCGGCTTGGACGCATCAACGAATTCAACGAAGCGGGGGACTTCGTCACCTCCGGGGCGCTGTTGAGCCAGAGCCGTTTTGCAGACCTGAGACCGTTGGCGCAGTCGGCGGACGGAGAGATGCTGGCTATCCTTGGCGCGTTGCGCCGCTTCTCCAGCCGCGACGAGGTCAGGAGGGACACTACGCCGCTGCTGGCATTCCGGGGCAGCGAAGGCGCACCCGACACCCTGGCTCTCCTTCCCGCGAAGGAGTGGAGCTACTCGGTGAGTGACGGCATGTCCTTCCGCAACGAAATGGCGTTCGGTCGGGACGCTGTCGCGTTCGGCTTCGAGGACCGGGCCATCATCGGCGACACCGACTCGCTCGATCTCTCGGTCCATCTTGCCGATGGACGTGTGACGCGGCGGATCCGCGGCAACGCCGGCGAGCGCAGAGTCAGCGCAGATGAAATGCGTGCATGGAAGGATAGAGAGCTGGCCGAGTTGGGACCGGACCCGCCGGAACCGTTCGTCAGGGCCATCGAGGAGATCCACGCGGAAACGTATCCGGCCTTCGCCACCGCAGTGCTGGGTCCGGATGAAATGGTCTGGGTCGGCCTGCAGAGTCGGTGGGGTGACGAAGAGCGAACGTGGCTGATCGTGGCACCGGATGGACAACTGCGGGGCAGAATCGAGCTACCCGCAGAGGCAACGGTCCTGGCTGTCGATGCCCAGCGTTTCGCCGTGCTTCAGCGCGACGACCTCGATGTCGAGGATATCCAGGTCTACACCTATTAACGACAGGCCTGTCAGACTGTCCGCCCTGAGCTTGGCTCAGCCCCTAAGCCACAACCGGCCGCAGCGTCGCAACGGCGTAGCCCCCCTCGCCTCCTCACCGGCGCAGCGGCCACACCTGCACGTACTCCACGCCGAGTTCGTCGGTCACGCGCCCGAGGATGGAGTTCTCGGAGATCTCGTAGATGGCCGTGAGTCCAGCGGGCGTCTCCACGAAGCCCAGGACCCGTCCCTGCGGATCGAAGATCGTCCACACCGGGTTGGGGTCGCCTGCTCCGGGCAGGCGGTATTCCTGAACCCAGAGATGGTCGAGCGCGTCGGCGATTGCGGTGACGAATGCGGGGTGGGTCTCGGGAAGCGGGATGCCCTCGTAGCGTTCACGCAACGTTCGCCGCCTGTCAGCCCGCAGCCGCTCGGGCTCGCGCATGACCCGATCCTCGATGTAGGCGTCCACGTGGGCGTCCGTCCGGGCGATCACTTCATGGTCGCGCCGCACTATGCGTTTCAG
>CAZTOF010000749.1:0-7416 GCA_964615515.1 uncultured Gemmatimonadaceae bacterium | reverse complement strand
ATATGACCGGGGGCGGGGACGCGGCGACGGTGGGCGGGAACGGGCTAACGTGACTGGATGCCAAGGCTGGCCTAGCCTTGCCTCCATAGCTTGTCACGCTCCCGTCCCCGTCGCGAAACCCCACCGCCGCCATCTTTCCGGGCCATGGTAACTTCCGAACGGATGCCGTGCAACCCCCCAATCAGTCGATCTTGCGGAACCCACGGGAACCTCCTACCTTTCCGGCTGTCACAACCGTTCGGAGGCTCTCCGACTGCCCGTCGGGTCGCCTGCCGAATACCACAGCCAGAGTGCGAACGCGACCAGACGGGTAGCTCCCGCATCGTTCAGCACGGGCGAATAGGCGGGACCATTGGGTTACCTCTGAATGGTTGTGACAACGGCCCGGCACGGTGCCGGGACCGAACACAAACCCCCTAACCGGGAGGCAGTACGATGCTGAATCGGAAGCTCGTAGTAGTCGGAATCGCAGCCTTGGCCGTGATCGGCGGAACCCATCTGCCCAATCAGCCAACTGTTCGCCTGAGTCTGAGAATCACGGAAGAGAACGTGTTCAACGACATGTTCCTAGCCGTCCAAGTGTCTTCCCAGGAGGAAATCGGACAGGAGACTCTCGAAGTCACGGTCACCGCCCAACGGGGCGGCGGCAGGTGTGTCTACACCAACAACCGGGCCATTTGGGGCCGGGAAAGCGGTTGGGTGACTCTGGACGGAGACTTGGCCAAATGTCCGATGGGGGCGACATTCCCGGTAACCCGAATCGCGAAGGTGACGGCGGTGGTGGATCGCGGCCTGCTCTCGAAGGCCAAGAAGCTGTCTTGCACCAACTCCGAAATCTCTCCGAAGCGGGGGATCAGAAACTACTCCTGTAGTTGACGCCTCGCACGGTGCTCCCGTTGATTGGGCCTTGGCTTGACAGCATCGGGTCGATCCCCTTACCATTTCTCTGGAAACGACTCGCCACTAACCGTCACCGTAAGGACACGATGTTCAAGAAATGGTCGGAGAAGCGAGCGGCAAGGCTAGAGGCCAAGGCCAGAGCACTTCAGGCGCGAGAAGACGAGCGGCGTCGCCAACTGGAGGCCGTGAAGAGTTTCCAAGAGTCCATTGTGACCATCGCCCACGCAAACGCTTTTCCTGATGTTGATTGGCTCGCGATTACAGGACTGAGTCGTCTCCCGTTTCGTTTTCTGAAGTCGGAACGCCCTCTGCTGATTCTGGATGGTGTCGAGTATGGCGAAAACAAGGCGCGCCGCCGGACTGTTGGGAGGACTGGCGGTGCAAGCTTCAGAGTGGCGAAGGGTGTGTCAATTAGGACGGGCGGCTACTCTGGAACACCAATCCACTACGACGAGTTGGTGACGCATGGGAAGGGCATTTTTGCGATTACCAACAAGCACATCTACTTCGCCGGTGATCGGAAGAATGTGAGGCTTCCTCATGGCAAGATCGTGTCACTGGAACAGGAGGGCGATGATGTCCTAAAGGTCACTCGCGACCGCGTAAGCGGGCTTCCAGAGTTCTTTTCGGTGACCGCTCTTTGGATTGATTGCGTGCTCGACGTTCTAGGAAGTGCTTCCGAAATTGACTTCGGTCGCGGAGAGCCGAACATGCGTGCGATTCCCGAGTCTGATGAGGTCTACGTGTTGGATGACGGGACTGATTTTGACGATGGCTGATAGCCGCTTCACCGTTATGTGACTAGGAAAGGAACAAGGAATGGAGATGCTAAGAGACAGCGACCGTCGCAAGGAAATCCAAGAGACGGTCAACAAGGCAATCGCGCTTATGAAAGACAAGTATTTTCATAAGCAAAGCGCGTTAGAGATTCTGTTTGGGCAATCTTTGGCGTGGTATATCGTCGCGGACTATCTTCTCGGTTCTGAGAGTAGCTCTGAAGTCGTCCGCAAGGAGTTGCCCCAACTTTGTCACCAAGCACAGATACTCGGCTGTTTTAGCGGGGACTCTCACCCCATGATAAGGGACGGCTTCGATGCTGGAGTCAAAGCCATCCTCACTGGTAGGACGTCCGATGCTATTGTCAATATCTTTGATAACATTCATAACATTAAAGATATTGACACCTAAAACCAATGCAAATCGGTTCTTGGGACGAAATCGGTCTCACAGAGACGAATGTAACGCGAATGTAACCTGGCTTGGTTAGGCAGATTCTCATGGTTATTATTCTCTCGAACGCAGCAAGGAACGCAAAACGAGAGAGTAGAGACAATGAAGAGCAAAAAGGGACCGGGGAGGGCTGACCGGAAAGGTATCTCGGTATTGGAGTTGGTGAAGATGTTTCCCAACGACGAAGCGGCTGAGAAGTGGTTCGCGAAGGCGCGGTGGCCGGATGGTCTGGCTTGCCCGAAATGCGGGTCCATGAACGTGCAGGAAAAGACTACGCACCCGACCATGCCGCATCGGTGCCGGGATTGCCGGAAGTTCTTCAGCGTGAAGACGGGAACCGTGATGCAGAACAGCAAGCTCGGTTACCAAGTTTGGGCCATGGCCATCTACATGGTGACCACGAACCTGAAGGGTCTGTCGAGCCTGAAGATGCACCGGGACCTTGGCGTTCGGCAGGCTACCGCTTGGCACCTTGCCCACCGGATACGGGAGGCGTGGGCGAAGCAGCAGTCCGCCAGCTTCGAGGGTCCGGTGGAAGTGGACGAAGCCTACATGGGCGGCAAGGAAAAGAACAAGCACGCCAAACAAGAAGCTTCACGAGCGGCACCGGGAAGGAAAGACGGCGGTGCTCGCGGCCAAGGACCGGAAGACGAAGCAGGTCAAGGCTCAGGTGGTTGACGCCACGGACGGCAAGACGCTCAAGGGATTCGTCGCCGAGAGCGCCGAAGACGGAGCCACCGTCTATACGGACGGGGCGTCACCCTACCGGGGAATGGCCGGATACGAGCATGACTTCGTGAAGCACAGCGTGGGAGAGTTCGTGAAGGGGATGGTTCATACCAACGGAGTTGAGAGCTTCTGGAGCATGTTGAAGCGGGGCCACACGGGCGTCTACCACAAGATGTCGCCGAAGCACCTACAGCGGTACGTGAACGAATTCGCCGGACGGCACAACCTGCGGGATATGGACACTCACGATCAGATGGTTCGGATCGCGCGGGGAATGGACGGGAAGGTGCTGGAGTACACGGACCTAATTGCCCCGACCGGAGCATCGGCAGAAGCCGTCTGAGGGAAGCGAAGGGTGGGGGGTAGGGACGGTCCCTACCCCCCACCGGCCAATTGAAAGGACAAGGAAATGAGGACGAAGAGAGATGTAGACTACCGGATATCGAAGGTCTGGATAGTCTGTCCGGTCTGCGATAATCACTACCCGAGTTTCGGGAACGCGCCACTCTGTGATGTCTGCGGGTACGATGACTTTGCGGAGATTCGGAACGGCCTGTTCAAGAACGGAGTCCTGAGCCGGGGCCTCTGGAGGCCAAACTAGACGCGAGAGGTCATGGGGCACTTGACTTCAAGTGGGGGATTCCACAGACTTGGATGGAATCAGAAACACCCCACAACAGTGAAGGAAAGGAAGCCGGAGATGGACAGGATAGGATTTCGCCCGTACGTGGACGATGATCACGACGATGACCTACCGCCCGAGGTACGGGAGGCTTGGGATGAGATGCGGTCTGCGGTTGAGGGACTGCTGGATGCGTGGGATGAGCTTGGGGCGACCATGAGCGGTGCCAAACAGGACTACGACACCCTAATGGCTGCGTGGGGGGTGGCCAATACCATGATGGTGGCAATGAGGAGGGAGGTGCCGCCTCGATTTTCCCAGCGATTCTTTTCGTTGGGAAAGGAGCTAAAATCCATGGGAAGGAAATTTGATGCCATGCTATCCGCTTACCGCGATGAAGAAAAATGAGAATGCCAGAACACAAGCAGAAGCGAGGGAGACCGCCTGAATACGATATGCCGGAACCGATACCGGACACGCCTGAGAACGTAGCCAAGGCCATTCTGTCCACTCCACCAAAGAGGGAAGATGAGTGGAATTATCTGCGAACGCATCATGAGAAGAAAGGAAGAACCGAATCATGATCAATGATCCCATGTCGCAACAAGAAACAGGTAGACCCGTACACTTATCGGCTTATTTTGATATCGATAACTTTGATATGGCTGGTTCACTACGTGTCGAACAACCCAAGGAATCCGATCCTGAGACGCCTGACTGGAAACGTAGAGCGATCAAACTCGGTGATACTGTGGTTCGAGCGGTACGTGCGTGGGATGCGTTAAGGGAGCTATTGGAGTACGTGGGGAACTTGTTTAGGAAGCAAATGCGAAAAGCCTCCCGAATACTTGGTTACTCAGGCGTATAATCCCCGTCAGAATGTACCTCTGGTTGGGCGCGCGCGGATTCCCGGGATTCGTCATGCGCACCAGCCCGGCCTCCAGCAGCGGCTTCAAGTGCTTCCGGCGGAAGTGAGAGCGATGCGACACCCCGGCACGCTCCATGAGCTCGGCCAGGCTTCGCGGAACGTCGCAGACCTCCACGATGGCGCGCTGGCGAGCGGTCAGCACGCGCGCAGCATGGTCACCGCCCACATCGACCCGCACTTGGTCACCATGGTCACTGACCATGTCAGCACGCAGCGGGTCCACGGGACGGTCGTCACCGTCGCCATCCTCGACTCGTTCCGCACCCGTCCCCACCGTCGCCCGCCGCTCCCCGGCCAGCGTCGCTCTCCCCAGCAGCGTCAACTCGAACTCGTTTCGCGCTTCGTCGCTGCGGATTCACCGGAGGCGTATGGCCGAGACCCTGCCAGTCGTGGAAGATTGCCCGGATCCCGGTCCCCGCCTGCCTGGCGAGGCCGATGCCGCGGAACGCCGCCGCGATCAACGGGTTGCGCACCTCCTTCGCCGTCCGGTCTAGCAGCTCGCCGGTTGGAGCGTCGGCGTCCCCCGGGTTCCAGAACACTGTGCGGTCGCGATAGAAGCGGATGAAGGCCGTGCGCCCGCAGTCCCCGTAGTCCTGGTGGATCAGCTGGTTGATGAAAGCCTCCCGAAAGGCGGCGTAGCCGGGCGGATGGTCGTTGCGAAGCATGGTCCTCGGATCCGGGCGGAACGGACGCTCCGCATGCCGCATGTAGCGTTCGGCAACGGTCAGCCAGGCCTGAAGCAGGTTCTCCTCGACGACGATGCGGTCGGTCCAGTGGCGTTCAGGCGGCCCCTCGTCGTAGCCGGCACCGATGAACTGGCAGTCGATGACCGGGCGGGGCAGCGCGTGCCGAATGTAGCGCGGCCTGCCGAAGACGAGCACCGCCGCCCGCGTCGGCGCCAACCGGTCGCCGCACTCCACAACCCATCCCCTATCGTGCAGGAACTCCACATCGCCGAGGTCCCGTCCCTCGGCGGGGTTGCGGTCGGAGAAAAGCGACCGGTACCAGCGCACCGACTGGGGATGGAAGAACTGGTGCGCCTCCAGCTCCTGCAGGACCCCGCCGTCGTACCGGCCTGCGGCGGCGTCCGCCTGGAAGTGCTCCTCGCCGCGATCGGCGTTTGGCCAATCGTGCCGCTCCGTCCGGTCTGGTGCTTCTTCGCGATTCATGTTCCCGGCTCCGTTGGTGTCCGTCCGCGCAACCCTCGCAGAACAGTGACCAAGTAGGCCATGGGCCGCAACAGCTTGGTCAGTGACCAAGTGGCCTCCCAAGGTCCTCAGGTGGACGGAGGCAACAGAGTTTGGGCGCTCCTATCGGGTCCCGCCGTTCAGGGGGCATGTCCCAGGTGACGGTTTTCCCCGCGCACCAGCGGCCTCCCGGGCATAGATTACGAGGTGTTCCCGAAGGCCGACTCAGGAGACACGATGAACCCGCGTCTGGACGCCCTACCACCGCCCCAGCACCGTCTGTGGCCCGAGTTGCGAGCGACCCCTCGTCGTTTCGTGCTTTATGGCGGAACCGCCATCGCGTTGCGGCTTGCCCACCGAGAGTCGGAGGACTTCGACTTCTCTTCCTCCGAGCCCTTCGATGGCGACGCCCTGTTGGCCGAGATCCCATACCTGGAGGACGCGACCGTGGTTCAGCGGGCGCGCGACACACTGACATGTGTGGTCGATCGGCGCGGAGCAGTGCGCGTGTCCTTCTTCGGGGGCCTGTCGCTCAATCGCGTCCAGTCGCCGGAGACAGCCGACGGCGCTGGGATCCTGGTTGCCTCGCTACGGGACCTCGGCGGCACCAAGGCCCAGGTGGTGCAGAGTCGCGCGCTCGCCAAGGACTACATTGACATTGACGCGCTAATGAGGTTGGGGGGCGTTCCCCTCGCTTCCATGCTCGGCGCGGCGACGGCGATCCACGGTGAACGCTACAACGCGATGCTGACCCTCAAGGCGCTTACGTATTTCGATGACGGCGATCTACCGGAACTCCCGGCTGCGGTTCGGAAGCGACTCTCGCATGCCTCGGCCACGCTGGATCCGCGTTCGATCCCACGTTACGAACCACATCAGGGACTCGCACCGTCCACTCCCGCGCAACGACCTCGTCAGCCATGAGTCCAGCGACCCCCACACAGCCACCCCACTCCCCGGAGCTCCTGGCGCTCGCCAAGCGCGTGGTGTGGTTCAAGCCGCCGGAAGCGACGCTCGCCAACGACATCTTCTTCCTCAACCACCTCATGGTGTACGGCACCGCCGAGGATCTCGCCGTGGCGCAGCAGCGATTCGACGACGACGACTTCTGCCGGGCACTGCGGGACGCGCTCCCCGGAATCTTCGACGCTCGCTCGTGGGCCTACTGGCACGCGCGTCTGGGAATGGAGCCCGCTCCGGCGCGACCGGTGCGGGAGTTCCGGCGCTGAACAACGCGAGCTGGACCACCCGCCCGGCCCCGCAACCTGCGCAATCACGCCAATCCGATCAAACCGCCGGCCTCCCGCGGGGTCAGAACCGCTCCGGGGCCGGGAGGATCGTCCAGGAGGCGCCGATCGCCGGTGACCAGACGGCTTTGGGGCCAGCTTGCGAGAAGCTCCCACAGGTGGTTGTCGCCAGCGTCCGGGTCAATCGTCCTGCCCTGCCCGGTGGAGCCTGGTCTCACGCACCGCGATGGCCATCGCCTCCTCGTCGCTCAATCCGGCACTGGAACGGGCTCGGGCGACGATTTCCTGCGCGGTCTCAGTGGGAAGGATCCCCCTCAGTTCCAGGCTCTCTTCTATGAGGGAGCCCATGGAGCGTCCCTGTCGCGCCGCCGCCTCCTTGAGCGCGCGGTACGTCCGATCCGTCAGACTGATTGTGAGGCGTGGCATGACCGTGGTCTCCTGCGATCAACGATAGACATCAAGTCACTAAGTCATCAAGTCACCAAGTCACCCTGTCAAGTGCGGTGGCGGATGGAGTGCGCCAAGCGCTCAAAGCGGAATCTCCTTGCGCCCCCCCGCCCCCCATCCCCATTC
>CAZTOF010000748.1:0-1867 GCA_964615515.1 uncultured Gemmatimonadaceae bacterium | reverse complement strand
TGGGACGCATACCACTTCCGAGTAACCCGACTCGACGCCTCTGGGAGGTACGTCGACGACATCAAGCTCAGAACGCGTGGTTATACAAGGATCGAGATGGTTGGAGCCTTCGGAAACAGCGTGATGCACGACATCCGGCCTTCTGGATTCCCGGGCTCCGGGGCCGTCGAGCCAATGGAGATCCGGCTGCCGGTGGCCTATGAAATCGCTCGTCTTTCTGACGGGGAGGTCGTAATCGAGGACACCCTTCCCGGTCAAGAGCAGTGGGCGGCGCGGGAGAGTGACGGCGCCGGCGGTTTCTGGCACGGCGGGCCAAGCGTGATCTTCGGACGAACTGCCGTCTCTGCCGTCACCGACCGCTACGCCTACTTGGCGACAACAGACTCGATCACGATCACGCGCTATGACGAGGCCGGGACCGCCGAGGAAGTCTCATTCGGGCAGCCCCAGGAGAGTGCGGAGGCTGGCTGGGCGGAATTTGTTAAAGATACCATGCGGGCGAACCTCGAGAGTACAAAGCCGGGCCAAATGGTCATCGGCGGAAGGAACTTCCTCCTGACCATGGCGGAGTTCAGACTCCGCCTGCTCGAGGACCTGCCGACGCGTCCCACCCTCCCCGCTTTTTCCGCCATGAAGGGCGGCGCCGACGGTCTTCTGTGGATCCGGGAGTACCCCGACCCGTTTCAGGACGAGGTGGTCTGGGTCGGTTTCAGCGAGGGGTGGGAACGAAAGAAGCGACTCGCGATGCCGGCGAAGCTGTCGGTTCTGAATGTTCTGGATATCTCGGAAGACCGGGTGCTCGTGCGGGCAAAGGGCGCCCATGACGAAACTCTGATTGAGGTCTACGCGATCGAGCGCTAATTGGCGCGGTGGCCGAGGTGGATGTGATTCGGGATCGACCGCCAGCCCCTTTTCGCAAAGCCCTTATTGACCCTTGGTCTCTCCCGCCACCCCAATGACGTTCGGAGGATCGCCTTTAGAGTTCTGCGGGGCAGCCGTAGAACCGGACATTTTCGATGTCGGTAATCGCGACTTTCTCCGTGACTAGTCACGTTCTGCCGAGCGGCCGGTTTCGACCCTACCCGTACCCCTCTGGAGGGTGAGATCGTCGATCATGGCTCATCCCAAGGCCCGTAGGTTACCGGAAACGCCCCTTCGTCGCCCGGAAACCGCGTCCGAGCCACCGTCAGAGGCTCCGGCACGTCCGGGCACCGCTCTCCGGCGTCGGGAGCATTAGATTGCAAATTCCGCCGCCCATCTCGTCCGCCCAACGCTATCCATGCCCCTGACAAAGCTCGGCAAGATCATCCTTGGCGACCGCCGCGCCAGTGCTCCAGACCCCCAAAGCGAGGAACCGGCTCCGGCCACGCCGGTTCGGACGGGCTCCCCCACGGAAATCGATCCCCGGCTAAAGCAGTTGGTCGAGCGGGCGGTGCGGCCGAGCGCCGTGAGTCTGTGGGACGTGCTGAACGCGGACGAGCGCGAGGAGGGCGTTCGGTGGTTCATCGAGAGCGAGGACATCGGACGCGAAACGGTCTGCAAGGCGGTGGCCGAGACCCTGAATTTTCGTCCGCAGACAGTTCGCCGTTGGTCACTCGACAAAATCGTCCGGGCCACCTGCACCGTTCCGCTGCAAGAGCCGGTCGTCACGCAGCTCCTCCTCCTGGCCAGCGTCGAAACGCCCGCACGCCTCCCGATGGTCACGACCTTCTTGGACGGCCTCGGAATACCGCACGACGATGGCGAAGTCGAATCGGTCGAGAGCATGGACGCCTCGCAGGACGCCTTGGCGAGCGTCGCGGCCAAGATGGCCGACAAGTACGGGGACCGGACCGTGGCCCTGTACCTCCTCGTTCTTTGGGGGGTC
>CAZTOF010000747.1:0-11941 GCA_964615515.1 uncultured Gemmatimonadaceae bacterium | reverse complement strand
CCACCCGTCTCACGTCGTCCATCACCGCCCCGGCCTCCTCCGGCGGCTCCGTGAACAGACTCACCCCGATCGTCACGGCAAAGCCCACCACGAAGCCGGGAATCATCTCGTACAGGTCGTAGACGTGCTCCTTCACGACCAGCGTCCAGATCACGGCCGTCAGGAACCCCGAGATCATTCCCGCGATCGCCCCCGCGCGGGTCGTCCGCTTCCAGAACAGCGACAGGAGCACGACCGGCGTGAAGGCCGACGCGAGCCCCGACCATGCGAAGAGGATGAACCAGAAGAGCATGCGGCTCTCGGGCAGCGCCACCGCGAGTCCCCCGAGCCCGATCACGATCGTGAGGGCCCGTCCCCACAGCGACAGTTTCCGATCCGGGTAGTCCGGCCGGAAGACCTTCTGCACCACGTCCCGCACCACCGCAGACGACGCCAGAATGAGCAGCGAGTCCACCGTCGACATGATCGCCGCCAGGACCACCACCAAAATCACACCGGCGACGATGGCCGGAAACAGCTCGGTGGACATGACCGGCAGCACCGTCTCGTGGTCGGCCAGGCCGGGAAAAAGTGCGCGCCCCGCGATCCCGGTCAGCACGGCTCCGATGTCGAAGACGATCATGCACACCACCGCCATCACCCCGCCCCCCGGGATCTCGCCGCGGCTGCGCGCCGACATGAAGCGCGTCAGCAACTGGGGCGCTCCCAGAAACGCCAGCCCGATCCCCACGAAGCTCACGGCGCTCATCACACCCGTCACCGTCAGTCCGTGTTCGCCCATCGGCTTCAGCAGCGCCGGGTCCGCCGTCCCGATCGCGGCCATGAGTTCGCCCCAGCCCCCCGCCTGCCGGATCCCCACGATCGGCAGCACCAGCAGGCAGAGGAACATGAGCACGCCCTGGAGCACGTCGCTGTACGCCACCGCCTTGAAGCCGCCGATGCTGGTGTAGAGGAAGATCACCGCCGCGCCGATCAGCACGCCCGCCTCGTAGCTGGTGCCCAGGAACGACGAGAACGCCTTGCCCGACGCGGTCAGCTGGGCCGATGTGTACGCCCATACCATGCTGAAGATGATGACCGCGCTCACGAAGCGGATGATGTGGGCGCGGTCGGCGAAGCGGTCGGAGAGGTAGTCGGGAACGGTGATCGCGTCGTAGCGGTCTGTGAACTCCTTGTACGGGCGGGCCACCACCGACCACGCGAGCGCCACCCCGATCACTTCCCCCAGGACCACCCAAAGCGCGTGGAAGCCTACCAGGTAGCCCATCCCGGTCAGGCCGAGGAGCAGCCATCCGCTTTCGCCCGTCGTATTGGACGAGAAGGCGATGACCCACGAGGGAAGCTTCTTGTCGGCCACGTAGAACCCGGCCACCGAGCGGCTCTCGCGGCTGGCCCACCAGCCGATCCCGATCAGGACGGCGAAGTAGAGGACCAGGACGGCGATGATGGCGCTGTTGGCGCCGGCTTCACCCATCGGAACCCCTCCCGCCCCCGCGGATGTCGGCGCCGCGGTGGATCAGGTAGGCGGCGACGACGAGGATCACGGCCGGAAGCGTGCTGGCGGCAATCAGGAACCAGGTGCCCGGAGGCAGCCCGGCGATCATCGGGCGGCCGCCACGGTCGCGCAAATGCGGAAAGGTGTCACGGTTACTTTCTCCATATTCTCTCTTGAAGATCGGTGTTGAGGGGACGGGCCGGATGATCAAGCGAGTCATACTCGCGCCACTCCGGCGTCCCGTCCAGCCCCGGCGTGAGGCGGCGCGGAACGATCAGAAGGCTGCCCCACACCCCGGCGGATGTCGTCGTCCGTCCGGTTCCCGGTCACCGATTTGCGCCGGCCCTTCCTGGTTTGGCGGGGCACGGACGTGGTCTTCCCGATGTAAGGAACTCCACGCCCGTCCGTAGGACCATCTGGAGCTGGCCTGCCCGATGAGGCGGTGTCACGGACTGGAGACTCTGCGTGGAGGCGAGGCAATGAGGGGCTTGCCTTTCGAGTGCCGCAGGGGCGTCGGCCATCGGATCGCCGTGTGCTGCGCCCTGTCGGCTGCGGCCGGCTGCGAAACGCCGGCGGAGCCTGTGCCGCCCATCGGCGTCGCAACCACCGTCGAGGTCACACCCGACGTGGCCATCCTGCCCATCGACGGCGGCACCGTGCAGCTTGCGGCGATCGTGAGGGATCAGCACGGTGACACGATAAGGGGCGCCACCGTGGAGTGGCTCACCAACGACTTCGCGGTGGCCAGCGTCGACGCGGCCGGGTTCGTGACCGCCCGCGGCGACGGATCGGCGGAGATCGTGGCGAAGCACGAGACGCTTCAAGCCGTCGCGGAGGTCGTGGTCAGCGACGATCCCGACCGCGTCGCGCTGACCCGGTTCTACCATGCGACCGGCGGCCCCGACTGGCTCCGCAACGACAACTGGCTGGGGGAGGGGCCGTTGTCCGCCTGGTACGGCGTCCGTACCGACAGCGGCCGCGTTTTCGCCCTTGACCTCGCGGGCAACGGTCTGACCGGAGAAATCCCGCACGAGATCGGGAGTCTTCCGCGGCTGCTTTGGCTCTCTCTGGCCGAAAACGAGCTGACCGGTCCCGTTTCATCGTCGATCGGCAGACTCAAGAAGCTCGAGATCCTCGACCTTGAGAACAACAACCTCGGCGGGCCGGTTCCCGCCCAGCTCGGTGAGTCCCCTTCACTGGTTGCCGTGGCGCTATCCGGGAATCCTCTCCGGGGCTTCCTGCCGGAGAGCTTGACGCAGCTCTCGCTTTGGCGGCTCGACTACCGCGGGACCGGGCTTTGTGCTCCGCGCCACGCAGCTTTTCAGCGCTGGCTGAGCACAGTGCGCCATGTTGACGCCCAACCCTGCACAGCGTCACAACACGACAGACAGGTTCTCGCCGAGCTGCATGGAGCGTTGGACGGCTCCAACTGGAGGCGTGATGGAGGGTGGCTGACGGATGCGGAGCTGGGTGACTGGGCCGGCGTGTCGGTCGACGAAAACGGCCGGGTCGCGGCGCTGGACCTCAAGGAAAACCTGGCTGCAGGGAGGCTGCCGTATCAACTCTGCTATCTTGACGGGCTCACACGGCTGCAGGTGAGCGGAAACCCGGGGCTTCGGGGCATCCTCCGGGAATGGATGACGGAGCTCGACCTCCGGACCTTCCACTTCGCGGATACCGGGGTTTGCGCGCCTCCGGCGCAGGGCTTCGCCGAGTGGCTGGGCGCAATGGGCGACTGGAGCGGCAGGACGTGTGCGGGGGCCAGGTCGATCCTGGCCAGGATGCCCGTCGTCTACCTGACCCAACCGGTCCAGACCCGGGACGCCGCGGTTCCGCTCGTTGCCGGCCGGGACGCACTGGCGCGGGTCTTCGTCGTGGCCGACTCCGTCAACTACTTCGACTCCGATGTCCGCGTGAGCTTCTACAGGGGCAGGAGGATCGTCCACGTCGCCACGATTACCGCCGGGGGCGGCCGCGGAATCCCGCTGGAGGTCGACGAGGGGCGGCTGGAGGCCACTCACCATGCGTTGATTCCCGGCGAAGTGCTCTTTTCGGGCGTGGAGATGGTCGTGGAGCTGGACCCCGGCGCAAAACTCCCCCTGCGGCGCGGAAGCCAGCGTCGGGTTCCCCGATTGGGAAGGATCAAGCTGGATGTACGCGAAGTCCCCGAATTCAAGATGACCATCGTGCCGATCCAGATCGAAGGTGAAGACACGGCACTTGCCGCCGCGGCATCCGGAATGACCGACCGGAGCCGGGCGGTTCAGGAAGCACTGGCGATGCTGCCCATCGGCGACTACGATTTCTCGGTGCGGGAGACCTTTCACGCATCGCCGGGCTGGAGTCTTCTGCCGGGAATCCACTTGCTGCTCCTGGCGGACGGCGACCCCGGCTACTATGTGGGAATCGTCTCCGACGGTGGGGTTGCGTATCTCCCTGGCCGTGCCAGCCTCTCGGACACGACAACGGGGACCATGGCGCATGAGTTCGGCCACAACATGGGACTGCGGCACGCACCCTGCGGGCGCGCCCCCGGTGCCGACCCGGATTTTCCACACGCCGGTGGGCGCACGGGTGCGTGGGGGTACGACCGGGACACGGGAACGCCTTGGGGCCCCACCACGCCCGAAATCATGTCGTACTGCCGCGCAACCGGCTACTGGATCAGCGATTTCCATCACGTCAAGGCCTTCGAATATCGCATCCACGAGGAGGAGGAGGACCAGGTGGAGGCGTCCGCCCGACTGGCCGCGGGAAGGCACAGGACCCCGTCCCTGGTGCTCTGGGGCCGTACAGGTCCGGACGGGGTCGCCCTCGACCCCGCGATCGTCGTGGATGCGGTGCCCTCGCTGCCCACCGGCGGCGGCCGCTACCGGATCGAGGGACGGACCGCGCGCGGCGGGCCGCTCTTCGCGCTGAGGTTCGACCCGCAGATCGAGGCGGAGAGCGGGGAGGAGCACTTCGTCTTCACCCTGCCGGTCGACCCGGCCTGGGCGGGATCGCTGGCGAGCATCACGGTGGCCGGGCCGAACGGCTCGGACCTTCTGGACGCGACGGTGCAGCGGCCCATAGCCGTCGTGACGGACAGGGTGACGGGGCGGATTAGTGCGCTGCTGCGCGACTTCGAGACGGCGCCGGTGGCGGGGCCGGGCGAGGTGGTGACGGTGAGCCGGGGCCTGCCGGACAGGGCGGCGTTGAGCCGGAGAAGGTAGGAGACACTCCAGGAAAGAGGACGGAATGTACGGGAATCGAAACGGGCACCGGAGTATGGGCCGCGGAGTCATCGCGCTTTGTTGCGCCCATTTGTTTGCCGCTTCCTGCGAAGCGCCGACCGCGCCGGAACGCCCCCTCATCTACCCGGCCGCCATCGAGGTCACCCCCGACTTCGCCATCCTGCCATTCGACAGTGGCGTGCGGCTCACTGCCGTGGTGAGGGACCAGAACGGCGACAGGATGCGGAACGCCGCCGTGGAGTGGGATTCCGGCGACGCCGGGGTTGCCAGCGTCGATCCGACGGGGTTCGTCGTCGCGCTCGGCGAGGGAACTGCAAAGATCGTGGTCAGGCACGAGACCGTTTGGACCGAGGTGGAGATCGTGGTCAGCGACGATCCCGAACGCTACGTACTGACCCGCTTGTACGACGCGACCGGCGGCCCCGGCTGGGGCCAGAGAGGCGGCTGGCTGGGAAGCGGGCCGCTCTCCGACTGGTACGGCGTCAGGACCGACAGCCTCGGCCGCGTTATCTGGCTCACCCTCACGGGCAACCTGCTGACCGGCGAAATCCCGCGGGAGATCGGCGAACTTTCCAGGTTGAGGTGGCTCGCTCTGAACAACAACGCGTTGACCGGCCCGATTCCATCTTCGATCGGCAGGCTCGGGCACCTTGTTTTTCTGAACCTCCGGAACAATCGCCTCACCGGGCCGCTGCCCGCCCGGATCGGAGACGCCATGGCACTTACCGATCTCGGCCTCTCCGGAAATCCGCTGCATGGCCTGTTGCCGGAGAGCATGACCCGGCTCAGGCTCGATTACTTCCACTACGAGCAAACCGGGATCTGCGTCCCGCGCGGCCGGGCCTTCCAGCGATGGCTGGACGCCATCGCCCGGGTCGACGCCGAACCCTGCAGCGCATCACGCCATGACAAGCTCGTTCTCGCGGCACTGCACGAGGCGATGGACGGCTCCAACTGGACGCGCGAGGCCGGATGGTTGACGGATGCGCCGCTGGCACAGTGGGCCGGGGTGTCCGTCAACGACAGCGGCCGGGTCGCGGGGCTGGACCTCAAGGACAACGTCGCCGCGGGGAAGCTGCCGCGGGAGCTCGCCCACCTTGACGGACTGACCCGCCTGGACGTGAGCGGGAACCCGGGGCTTCGGGGCATGCTGCCGAGATGGATGGAGGAACTCGAACTCGAGACCCTCCACTTCGCCGATACCGGGATCTGCGCGCGGCCGGCCGACATCGCCGAGTGGCTGGACGGGGTCAGGAACTGGAGTGGCGGGAAGTGCGTGGGAGCCAGGTCGGTGCTGGCCGGGATCCCCCTCGTCTACCTGACCCAGGCGGTGCAGAATCGCGATGCCTCGGTCCCTCTCATTGCCGGTCGCGACGCCCTGGTACGGGTCTTCGTCGTGGCCGACTCGGTCAACCACCTCGATTCCGACGTGCGCGTGACCTTCTACAGGGGCAGGAATGTGGTCCATGTCGCCAGAATGGCCGCCGTGGGCGGACACGGGATCCCCGTGGAGGTCGACGAGGGCCGGCTCGAGACCACTCACCACGCGAGGATTCCGGGCAACGTGCTCTTTCCGGGAGTCGAAATGGTGGTTGAACTGGACCCGGGCGCGAAACTGCCCCTGCGGGGCGGAAGCCAGCGGCGGGTCCCCCGGTTGGGCAGGCTCAAGCTGGATGTGCGCCAAGTCCGCAAATTCAAGATGACCATCGTGCCGATCCAGGTTGAAGGGCGTGACCCCGGCCTTGCGGAGGGCGCATCCGGGATGACCATCCGGAGCGAAGCGGTTCGGGAGACGCTGAAGATGCTGCCCATCAGCGACTACGATTTCTCGGTGCGGGAGACCTTTCACGTGTCGCCGGGCAGGTCTCTGCTGCAGGAAGTCGACCTGCTGCGCATCGCGGACGGCGACCCCGGATACTACACCGGAATCATCGGCGGAGGAGGGGTCGCCTATCTGAACGGCCGCGCAAACCTGTCGGACACCACGACGGGAACCATGACGCATGAGTTCGGCCACAACATGAGCCTGTTACACACAAACTGCGGCGATCCCCTGTTTTACGTCGACTGGGACTTTCCCCACGCGGGCGGGCGCACGGGCGCATGGGGACACGACCGGGAAACGGGGACGCTCTGGAGTCCCGCCACCGCGGAAGTCATGTCCTACTGCCGTGACCTCGGCTACTGGATCAGCGACTTCCACTTCGCCAAGGCGCTGAAATACCGTCTCTACGAGGAGGAGGAACAGGACTTCCCCCAGGCGGGGGACCGGGACAGGACACCGGCTTTGGTCCTGTGGGGCCGCACCGGCCCGGACGCAGTCACCCTCGACCCGGCGTTCGTCGTGGATGCGGTGCCGTCCCTGCCCGGGGGCGGCGGCCGCTACCGGATCGAGGGACGGACCGCGCGCGGCGGACCGCTCTTCGCGCTGAGGTTCGACCCGCAGATCGAGGCGGAGAGCGGCGAGGAGCACTTCGTCTTCACCTTGCCGGTCAACCCGGCCTGGGCGGGATCGCTGGCAAGCATCACGGTGGCCGGACCGAACGGCTCGGACCGGCTGGACGCGACGGTGCAGCGGCCCATTGCCGTCGTGACGGACAGGGTGACGGGGCGGATTCGTGCGCTGCTGCGCGACTTCGAGACGGCGCCGGTGGCGGGGCCGGGCGAGGTGGTGACGGTGAGCCGGGGCCTGCCGGATGCGGAGGCGTTGCGCGGACGGAATCCACCCTCGGGGCGGTAGCGCTACCGCCCCTTCGTCGCGCCTCGCCGGCCGGGAAGGCCGCGCACGTACGACAACGCGAACAGGAGGACCGTGACGCCGGCTGCGACGATGGTGAGCCGCAACGCGCTGCGAACGGTCGGTGCCGTGTAGCGAAGCGTGACCGAGTGGTCTCCAGCCGCGGGGATCTCCACGACCTGGAGGGTGAGGTTGGCACGACGCACCTCGGCGGGCTCGCCGTCCACATCGGCCACCCACCCCGGAAACCAGTTTTCCGACACGACCAGAAGAGCCGGACCGGTGGTGGTGACACGAAGGCGGCGGTGGTCGGGGTCATTGAGTTGCCATGTCACCGCACCGGTGACGGAAGGATCAGGTGTCGGCACCGGGGGCTCCGCCAACACCACCTCGCGAGACGGATCGAAGGCGGACGACAGGATCCTGGCCAGGGCCTCGTCGTCGTCCATGACCGTGGCCGTGCCCACCAGCCACGCCTTGTCCAGCCCGGGATACGCGTACACCGCCTCCACGCCCCGCGGCGTCCCCGCCGTGCTCAGCTGTTCGGCCCCCGCGTAGGGAGGACCTCCCGCGGCTTGGAGCGGCCAGGCCAGGTACTTCACATTCATCATCCTGAGCACGTTCGCGTTGCGGCTGTTGTCACCCTGGCGGACGCTGGCCTGCAGCCCCAGGAGCGTCCGGTATCTCGCCAGGTCGTTGGGATGATGTCCGACCAGAATGTCGAGTCCATGCATGGCCAGGTCGACGCTCTGCTCGCTGCCGCGCACATCCGCAACCCGGAACGGCGGACCTTCGTCCCGCCGGGCCTGCAGGAAGCGGATGTTCGCGTCGGGGGCCGCCCACGCGTGGAAGTCCCAGGTGCGAATGAACGCCCGGTCGATCCGCCCGAGATCGACGGCAACCAGCGCGGCGAGACCCGCCAATGCACCCGTGAGCGGAATCCTGCCCTGGTGCACCGCCCAGATACCCGCGACCGCCAGGCCCGCGATCACGAAGGCGACGGCGAACCCCCGGGTGATGAACGGGGTGGCCGTTGCCAGCGCCGCCAGCTGGCGTTGTCCGGCATCGGCATACAGGATGGTCGTCCAGAGGTCGGTCAGCGCGCCCGACGCCTGAAGCAGCGTCCCGGCGAGCAGCAATCCCGCAAAGCCGAGCACGACCCGCCCCCGCCGGGTCCGAAAGAACGGTTCCCGCCCCGGCGGCTCCCGCACCAGGTCGTCGACTCCCATCGCGAACAGGGTGGTCACACCGAAGTTCACCAGGAAGAGGCAGATCGCCGGGACCCGAAAGAGGCTCATTCCGGGCACGACCTCGTAGAAGATCCGCCACACCGGCGTGTGCGTCCCCAGGGCATAGAGCAGCCAGGTCCCGCTCATCCCCGCCATGAACCACCTGAGCCGCCTGTTTCGCCGGCCCGGCAGTCCGAAGAGCGCCAGCACCACGACCGAAACGCCCAGGTACTCGTGGTTGAACTTGATCGCGTTCCGGCCCCAGTAGGTGCCGCGCCCCCAGTCGGCTTCGGCATTGCTGTTGCCCACGAACTCGGGAACAACGAGCGACACGACCTCTTCAGGGTGGAAGGACCAGGAACTGGAATAGGCGATCTGCTCTTCGGGAGTGGCATTCACGGTGGTGGCGGTGCGGCGCGACGACTCGCCCACGTAGGTGGCCGCGGGAAGGACCTGGAACGCCGCGATCCCCCCGCCCAGGAGTGCCGCACCCAGGAAGACCCCGAAGGGTAACAGCGCCCTTCGCGCACCCGGGCGACCCCCGGGATCCGGCGAACGCCAGATCTGCACCGCCCGGAAGGCGGCATAGGCCCCCGCCGATCCGGAGAGGAAGTAGGCCGTCTGGAACTGCGTGACGAGGAGGACGAGCGCGACCGCGCCGGCCATTCCCGCGATCGTGCGGCCCGACGGCCCGCGCAGCACCGACTCGCTCGCCCAGAAGACCAGGGGCGTCAGCGCCGCGACCATGAGCTTCCCGTCGTTGCCCGGCAGCACCAGCGTGACCATCACCGGTGCCATGAGCCAGGCGAGGCCGCCGATCGTCGCGGCCGCGCGGCTCACCCCCAGGCTGCGCGCCCACCCGTACATGAAGAACCCGCCCGCGAGTACGTGCAGGACCATCCTCCACCCGACGGCGCGGTAGCTGTCCATGACGAAGTACAGCAGGCTGGTCGGGTATACCCCGTCCGCCGCCGAAATGGACTCGAGCGTCGGGACGCCGCCGAGAAGTCTGGGGGCCCACAGGGGAAAGTCGCCCACCGACAACCGCTCGGCAAAGAAGTCCCGGGCCATGTAGCCCAGGGAGAGGATGTCTTCGCCGTAGAGCATCCGGTCGCTGAAGATGAAATCCGCAAAGAGGATCAGGGTGGCCAGCAGGAACAGGCAGGCCGGGAGCCACCATTGGATCCGGACGGGGTTCCGTTCTCCGGGGGTCATTGGACGCGAAGCGGTGCTTCGTTCATGGGAATGCCGTGAGGGTTTTTTCACGGGCTGCCGGGTCGTGTGGAAACAGTGTGGAACGGGGCGTGCCCGGGGCTGGCGGCGACCGGCGGGCTTCGGTCATGACACTATGGCCGTGGCACCGGGGATTCAAGTGTGGCTGTGTCGGCCAGTGCATGTGTCGGCCAGCCTCTCCGGAACCGGGCTGCCACAACCGGGAACATCCGGCACCACGGGCACCGGCCCACGCGCATGAGCCGGTCGGTGGCCCGGCCGCTAACCTTTTCCGCGCCAAAGTGTCTTCAGCCCGGATACCCCCTCAGCGGGCTACCCGCCGAAGGCCCACTACAGGACTGCCTTGTCCGGGACGGCGGCAATGGCCCGGTTCAATGCCCTCGCAGACCGGCGAGTCAAGCGCTACCCCTTCACCACCCGCACCGACTCGGTGCTTCGGATCGTCGGGGAAACCGATCTTGTCCTGATCGACGCGATATTCCCCACGACCCGGAGGTATCTGGTACCGGCGCTTCAGCAGCGGCCTGAGGGCTTCTTTCTCGCCCACCAGACGCAGCCGCCGGTAACCATGGTCCTCGGGGTCAATTCCGAGCGCCTGCCGGACCCCTGACCCACGGTGGTGCCGGGAGGGGCCGACGACGCGGATTGGCGTCGGTTATCGCATTTCGCCGGGGCCCGCGAACGGCAGCGGATCGCAAGGGCAGGCCTGTTCACCGGCCTCTTCTCAGGTCGAGCAGGACGACTCGCTCGACGTCCAGTTGGTCACGGGTGATCCCGAGGACATGGCCGGCCCCGATTTCCAGCACGTCGACGCCCGCCGGCATCACCGCCCGGGCCAGAAACGGTCCTTCGGTGTCGTACACGTGATACAATCGCGTTGTGGCCGCGTCGGCCCGGTACGACCCGACCCATACCAGGCCCAGGTCATCGACCACGAGATGATCGACGTTGGGAATCGCGTCGGGCGCGGGAAGGCGGTCCTTCACGTACTGCGGCGAGCCCAGTCTCATGGCGGAAACGGCGTCCCAGGCGACGGCGAGTTCATCCGCAGTGGGAGGCCGGCGGACATTCCGGATGGGGATGGTCATGCCGGGGAGCGCCGGGCCAGCGGCGAGCTCGAAGGCCTGCACGACATCCGCCCGGCTGTCCGCCACCGCCAGCTTCCGCGGCCACCCACCCACCGCGAAGATCCCCTTGCGGGACATGGGCGGGGACGCATATCCCATCCCCCCGCCCCACACCACCAGCTGTTCCGGCAGTCGCGGGATGCCTTCGAACGGCAACGCCCAGGCCTCCTCCTGCAGAAACACTCCCAGATGGGCAATCGAATCCAGATTCCATGGCAATACGGCCAGCTCGGTCTCGGCTCGCCAGGGCCCCTCCTCGCGCGGTGCCATTCTGGCGTCGAAACCACCTGAACACGCGAGCACCTGGTCACCCACGAACCCGGGGACTCGGCACTCGGAGGCGTAGTACCGGCCGAATCTCGTCAGGTTCGCCACCGCAAGGCGCTCGTGGGCGATCAAGGCACCGTCGGCGGAATAGCGAATCCTGGAAATACCGTCCTGTACCTGGAGAATGTCACCGGGAAGCCTCTCCAGGTGCGTCGGGTTCCGCATCTCTCCCGGACCCTCGCCGGGTCCGCCCGCCGTCCAGAGATGCGCGCCCTCGGGCGAGAATGCGCGCAGTTGCACGGAGGCGCCGTCCAGCACGACGATCGCCCCGGTGGAGAGGCGGGTGGCACCGCGAATCATCGAGAACAGGTACTCGTCCGGGCCGTCGACCTCGCCGAGGAGCAGGGCCGGTTCGGGGTCGACCTGCCAGATGGTGTCGGCCGAGGCAGGGCCCTGGCCGGTCTCGAATCGATCGCGGGTTTCGGGAATGTCGGGGTCTCGCGCGCTGGAACCGTCATCCCGTGAGCACGCAAACGCGGCAAGTGTAGCCAGGGTGGCAACGGAAACCCGGCATCTCATGGCACCGTAGCCGCCTCCATCAGCCGCGCCGCCACGAACCC
>CAZTOF010000746.1:0-1832 GCA_964615515.1 uncultured Gemmatimonadaceae bacterium | reverse complement strand
GTCTGGAAGACCACGAACGCGGGCACCTCGTGGACGCCCGTCTTCGACGACCAGCCCTCCTATTCGATCGGCGACGTCGCCATCGACCCGTCCGATCCGTACATCGTCTGGGTCGGCACCGGCGAGAACGTCAGCGGGCGGCACGTGGCCTGGGGTGACGGCGTGTACCGGAGCCGCGACGGCGGCCGCACCTGGCGGCACATGGGCCTCGCGGCCTCGGACCACATCGGCAGGATCCTGGTCGACCCGCGCGACGGGAACACCGTGTTCGTCGCGGCGGAGGGCCCGCTCTGGTCGCCGGGCGGCGAGCGCGGCCTGTACCGGACCGACGACGGCGGCACCACCTGGCAGGCCGTGCTGACCGTCGACGAAAACACCGGCGTAACCGACGTCGAGTTCGATCCCGTCGACCCCGACATCATGTACGCGGCCACCTACGAGCGCCGCCGCACGGTCTGGTCGCTCCTGGCCGGCGGTCCCGGCTCGGGCATCCACAAGTCCACCGACGGCGGCCGCACGTGGCGGCGCGTGACCACGGGGCTGCCGGGTGGCGACATGGGCAAGATCGGCATCGACGTGTCGCCCGCCGACCGCAACGTGGTCTACGCCACCATCGAGGCCGGTCCCGGCGAGCGCGGCTTCTACCGCTCCACCGACCGGGGCGAGAGCTGGGAGCACCGCAACTCATACATTTCGGGCGGCACCGGGCCGCACTACTACCAGGAAATCGAGGCGTCGCCCCACGACCCCGACCTGGTCTACCAGATGGACGTATTCGTGCACGTCACGCGCGACGGCGGGGCCACCTTCACCGAGCTGGGCACCGGCCGCGAGGCGCACAGCGACAACCACGCCTTCTGGATCGACCCCGCCAACGGCGGACACATCCTGGCCGGGACCGACGCGGGGCTCTACGAGACCTTCGACGAGGGACTGACCTGGCGCCACTTCCCCAACCTGCCGGTCTCCCAGTTCTACAAACTTTGCCTTGACAATGTGACACCATTTTATCATATTATGGGAGGGGCTCAGGATCTGGGCACCCTTCTCGGCCCCTCGCGCACCCTGAACATGGACGGCGTGCGCAACCAGGACTGGTCGGTGCCGCTGGGAGCCGACGGCCACGCCTGCGCCTTCGACCCCTTCGACCCCAACATCGCCTACGTGCAGTCCCAGCGGGGCAACCTGCAGCGGCTGGAGCTGAGCAGCCGCGAGCTGATCAACATCCGCCCCCTGCCCTCGCCCGGCGACCCACCGGAGCGTTGGAACTGGGACACCCCGCTCATCGTGAGCACCCACTCGCCCGGCACGATCTACCATGCCTCGCAGCGGCTCTGGCGGAGCGACGACCGCGGCGACTCCTGGCGCGCGGTGAGCGGCGACCTGACCAGGGGCGACAACCGCTACGAGCTGCCGGTGGCGGGCCGCGTGCGGAGCGTCGACGCGCTCTGGGGCAACACCGCGATGTCCTGGTATTCCACCATTTCCGCGATCTCCGAATCGCCCGTCAGCGAGGGAGTCCTCTACGTGGGCACCGACGACGGGCTCGTTCAGGTGAGCGAGGACGGCGGCGAGAACTGGCGCCTCGCGTCCCCGCTCCCGGGCGTCCCCGAGCGCGCGTATGTCAACGACGTCAAGGCCTCGCAACACAACCGCAGGACCGTCTTCGTGGCGGCCGACAACCACAAGGAGGGCGACTACACGCCCTACCTCTTCGAGAGCAACGACCACGGTCTGACCTGGCGTCCGATCACGGGCGACCTGCCCGGCGGCACCATCATCTGGTCGGTCGAGCAGGACCACGAGTATCCCGATCTGCTGTTCATCGGCAC
>CAZTOF010000745.1:0-23787 GCA_964615515.1 uncultured Gemmatimonadaceae bacterium | reverse complement strand
GTCTTTCCGCCCCCGGGCGGGCCCGACATGAGAAGGCTGTGGCCTCCCGCCGCCGCCGGCCGCGGCGAACGTCTCCAAGCGCCATCCCGACCTCCGCGACGTGCGGGGACAGCCCCTAGCCAAGCGGGCTCTGGTCATCGCGGCGGCGGGAGGCCACAGCCTTCTCATGTCGGGCCCGCCCGGGGGCGGAAAGACGATGCTGGCCCGGCGCCTTCCGGGCCTTCTGCCGCCGCTCGCCGAGGCGGAGTCGCTGGAGGTTACCCGGGTCCATTCGGTCGCGGGCCTGCTCGACGGCGACCGTCCGGTCAAGACCGACCGCCCCTTCCGGGCCCCGCACCACACGATCTCGGCCGGGGGGCTCATCGGAGGCGGCAACCCGCCCCGGCCGGGAGAGATCAGCCTCGCCCACCTGGGGGTGCTTTTCCTGGATGAGCTGCCCGAGTTCAGGCGAAGCGTTCTCGAGACCCTGCGGCAACCCATGGAATCCGGCCATGTGCGCATCGCCCGGGTTCGGCACACGGTCACCTTTCCGGCCCGGTTCCAGGTGGTGGCGGCCATGAACCCCTGTCCCTGCGGCCAGGGAGGCGAGGACTGCATCTGTGCCGACCGCGACATCGCCCGCTACCGCTCCCGTCTGTCCGGGCCGCTGCTGGACCGGATCGACCTGCAGGTTCACGTGGGCCCCGTCAGCTGGAACGAACTGGCGGGGCCGGCGGATACGCCCCGGGTGAGCTCCACTGCCGAGAGGGACCGCGTTCTGGAGGCGAGGAGGCGGCAGGGAGAGCGCTTCCGGGCGGCCGATGGTGTCAATGCGCTGGTTCCGGCGCGCGAGGTCATGAAGGTGTGCCGTCTGACCGGTTCCGGAAACCGCCTTCTGGAGCGCGGCGTCGGCAGGTACCGGCTGTCCGCCCGCTCGGTCCACCGGACGTTGCGCGTGGCGCGAACCATCGCGGACCTGGCGGGCCGGGACGGACTGGGCGAGCGGGAAATCGCCGAGGCGCTCCGCCTCCGGGCGGGGCTTCAGGGAAACCGGCTGTCATCTGCGCCCCCGGATTCGGCTGCGGCCTCCGCCCGCGTCCGCGAGGCTGAACGCGAGGCCGTCCCCTTGTTTACCCCGTCCTCCTCCGATTAGCCTGGGCCATGGAATACCGTGCCCCCGAACACAGCCGGCGAGAGGAGCCGTGGCATGGGACACTACATGGACTACGCCGCGACATCCGCGGTGCGCCCCCCGGAGGTGGCGGAAGCGGTCGCAGAGTTCCTTCTGGGCGTGGGCTGCACACCCGGCCGCGGAGGGCACTCGGGCGCGATGGAGGCGGCGCGTCTCGCGCTGCGATGCCGCCGCGAACTGATGCGCATCATGGGCCTGCCCGGGGACCCCGGCCGGATCGCCTTCATGCAGAACGCCACCCACGCCCTGAACACGGCGCTGTCGGGGCTGCTCGACGAGGGCGACACCCTGGTCATTTCGCAGTACGACCACAACGCGGTGCTGCGGCCGTCCCACTACCTGTCGCAGCGGCGGGGCGTGCGGATTCGCATGTTGTCGGGGAGTCCCGACGGCGCTGTCGACATGGAGGAGGCCGCCCGGCTTCTGGACGGCGCCCGCGTGCTGGTCGTGAACGCTGCCTCGAATGTGCTGGGATCCGTGATGCCGCTCCGCGCCCTCGCCGGGATCGCCCACGCGGCGGGGGCGGTTGTGGTCGTGGACGCGGCGCAGTCGGCAGGGCACACGACCCGCAGCCTGTCGGCGGACGGCGCCGACGTCGTGGCCTTCACCGGTCACAAGGCCCTTCTCGGTCCGCAGGGTACGGGTGGACTCTGGGTGCGGGAAGGCCTGGAGGTCCGTTCCCTGTTGCGTGGGGGTACGGGGGGCGATTCCCGGCGCCGGCGCATGCCCGCGGCGATGCCCGACAGCCTGGAGGCGGGGACAGGGAACCCGCCCGGACTGGCGGGGCTCCTGGCAGGCTGCCGGTTCCTGGCCAGGCAGGGGGTGGAGGCGTTGCACGATCGCGAGATGCGGCTGAAGGCCGAGCTTCGGGACGGACTGTCGTCGGTGCCGGGACTCCGGGTGCTCTCGCCGCCGGCGCCTCGCGGCGTTCCCGTCGTTACCGTGAAGGCCGCCCGCATGGACGCCGCGTCGCTCGCCGGGCGGCTCGACCGCGAGCATGGGATCCAGACGCGTGCCGGGCTCCACTGTGCGCCGGAGGTTCACAGGATCCTGGGAACGTCCGACGAGGGTGCCGTGCGCTTCTCTCTGGGCTGGGCGTCGACGCGGGAGGACGTGGAGGCGTCCGTGCGGGCGGTGGACGCCGTACTTCGGCCGGTGGCCGTACCGGTGCCTTGAAGGGACACCGCCTCTTCTTCGCGGTATGGCCGCCGCGAGGGGTGCGAGACAGGCTGTGGCGCGCGCTGGCTTCACTGCGGGAGTCCACCGCGGGGGTGCGCTGGGTGCCGCCCGAACGCCTGCACATCACGCTTCGCTTCATGGGTGACAACTCATCGGACGACCTACCGCGCCTGGTCGCGGCGGCGGACGCGCTGCGGTCCATCGCCCCGTTCGAGGCCGAACTGTCCGGCGGGGGCACATTTCCCCGGCGCGGACCCCCCCGCGTGTATTGGGTGGGAGCGCGGGCCGCCGAGTTGCCCGTGCTGCGCGAGGGCCTTGACCGTGCGCTCGCAAGAGACGGGATCGAGCGCGAAAGGCGGACCTTCTCCCCGCATCTGACGGTAGGAAGAACCAAAGGTCATCGCCCGGCCCGGGACCATCTCCGCACAGGAAGGGCGTTCGGGGATTCCCTGCCGGACGGACTGGGGTTCACGGTTGCGACGATACACCTCGTCAGCAGCGACCTGTTCCCGGACGGACCGCGTTATGCCAACGTCCACGAAGTCGTCCTCGGCCGCAGGAAGTGAAGGGACCGCGCATGGGAAGGACATTCAAGAGACTCGTGACCCGGGTGGTTCTGGTGGTCACGGCGGTCCTGGCCGCCTACGCGGGGTGGAAGTGGGGGTACAAGGTCTTCCCCGGGGTGGAAGAGAGACTGGGGATCGGACGGACCGGCGCGACCTCGTTGCCGGTCACGCCCGAGACCGCGGCCCGGGCCACCGCCAGGTTACGGGAATTCCGGGGCTCGGAGGAGTCGGAATTGAGACTCGAGTCCTCGGAGGTCTCGTCGCTTCTGCGGTACTCGGCTCCCGGAATGCTCCCGGCAGGCGTGGTGGAGCCGAGCGTGTCCTTCGTGGAGGAACGCATCGAATTCCAGGCGCTGGTATTGCCGGCCGAGATTCCGGACCTTCCCTACCTGGGAGGCCTCCTCGGGCTCCTGCCCGACACGGTCGACCTCCTGGTCATCGGCTCGCTCCTTCCCTCGAGCGAGGAAGGGACGCTCCTGCATATCGAGGGTATCGAACTGCAGGGCTGGCCGGTGCCCGCGAACTCCGTTCCCGAGATCCTGGCCGCGTTGGGCAGCGTGTCTCCGCCCGGGGGGCCGGAGTCCGCCGTGCTGGTTCCCGCGCTGGGGGATCTCAAGGGGGCCGATATCGAAGATGGCGGACTCGTGCTGGTTCGGGCCGGGGAGTCGGCGGCGGGATTGGACATCGGCGCTCGAACGCAGAATGAAATGGTTCCACGGGCCGCGAGGCGCGCCGCGCCGGCGGGAGCAGGGATGAAATGGCGAGAATCCTGATCATCGACGACGAAGAGTCGGTCGGCGAGGCCCTGAAGCAGGTCTTCGAGTACGAGGGCCACCGGGTCCATCTGTGCGCCAACGGCCCCAGCGGGCTGATCGACTACCCGGACGTCAAACCCGACGTGACCTTCCTGGACGTGAAGCTCCCGAAGATGGACGGCCTCGAGGTCCTGGAGCGCATCCGCAAGGAGGACTCGGGGGCGGTCGTGATCATGGTTTCGGGGCACGGGACCATCGGGACGGCGGTGGAGGCCACGCGCAAGGGCGCCTTCGATTTCCTGGAAAAGCCCCTCGACACCAACCGGCTCCTCGTAACCCTCCGCAACGCGCTCATGGTCCGGGGTCTGTCGGACAGCGTGGAAAGGCTTACACACGAGATCGAGATCCACCACGGCATCGTGGGCGGATCGCGCGCGATCAAGCACGTTCTGCAGGACATCGAAAAGGTGGGTGGCACGGACGCTCCCGTTCTGATCACCGGAGAGAACGGCACCGGCAAGGAACTCACCGCGCGGGCGCTGCACCGTCGTTCGACGCGCGCGGAACGGCTCTTCGTGGAGGTGAACTGCGCCGCGATCCCGTCCGAACTCATCGAATCCGAGCTGTTCGGCCACGTCAAGGGGTCCTTTACGGGTGCGGTGGCGGACCGGATCGGCAAATTCGAGCAGGCGCACCGGGGCACGCTGTTTCTCGACGAGGTCGGGGACATGTCGCTGGCGGCGCAGGCCAAGGTGCTGCGGGCCCTCCAGGGGGGCGACATCACCCCGGTCGGGGGCGCGAAGCCCGTCTCGGTCGACGTGAGGGTCATCGCCGCGACCAACAAGGACCTCTACGACCAGATCGACAGGGGCGAATTCCGGGAGGACCTCCTGCACCGCCTCAACATGGTCACCATCCAGGTGCCGCCGCTGAGGGAACGGACGGAGGACATCCGGATGCTCGTCCGCCACTTCGCGGAGCTTGCTCCTGCCACCTACGGGGTCCCTTCCAAGCGGTTCGGCGACGGGGCGCTGGAGGCGCTGGAGCAGCCGGAATGGCCGGGCAACGTCCGTCAGCTCAAGAATGCGGTCGCGCGCCTCATGATCCTGAGTCCCGGTAACACCGTGCAGCGCCGGGACGTACTTCATTTAGTGCCGGCGGGGGCGGGCGACATGACGGTGCCCGGCAGCATCATGGCGCTGGAGACCCTGAACGAGTTCAAGGAAGCGGCCGAGAAGGCCTTCATCGCCGGCAAGCTGAGGGACTACGACTGGAACGTCTCGGAGGCAGCGAGGCGAATGGGAATGCCCCGCTCGAACCTCTACAAGAAGATCGAGCGACACGGCCTGGAAAGGGAATAGCAAATGCGGTACCGGCATTCGGCAGCTCCGCACACGGGACCCTGTCGCACCAGCGATGACGGGTCGGGCCCGGACGCCCGCGCTCGCCATCAGCGCCCGGGGCTTTCCAGGCCGGAGCCGGGTGGCCACCTTCGATCCCCCTCCGGCGGGTTCGCGGTGTCGGGCGGACCCATCGGCCGAGGGCGGTTCACGGACGCAGGGCAAAGGCGGTTCGCCGCCGGAGAGCGAGGATGAGAACATGAGCCTGACACCGCGTCCCGACCCCTCCGACGGCTCCCTGAATCAGTATCTCCAGGAGATCAGCCGGTATCCGCTCCTCGACCGGGAGGAGGAAGTGCGCCTTGCCCGGGAGATTCGCCGCGGCCAGGCGGAAGCGCTGGACAAGCTGGTGCGTTCCAACCTGCGCTTCGTGGTCACGGTCTCGAAGAAGTACCAGAACCAGGGCGTTCCCCTCTCGGATCTCATCAACGAAGGCAATCTGGGACTGATCAAGGCCGCCCGCAAGTTCGACGAGACCAAGGGAATCAAGTTCATCAGCTACGCCGTCTGGTGGATCAGGCAGGCGATTCTGCAGGCTCTGGCGGAGCAGGGACGGATCGTCAGGGTGCCGCTGAACCGCGCGGGGACCATCCACCGCATCGGCAAGCGGAAGGCCAGGCTGGTCCAGGAGCTGGGCAGGGAGCCCACCGTGGCGGAGATCGCCGAAGGTCTGGACCTCAGCTACGAAGAGGTGGAGAGAACCCTTGTGATCTCCAGGGCCCACCTCTCGCTCGACGCGCCCGTGGCGCCGGGCGAGGACAGCCGCCTGCTCGACTATCTGCCGGACCGGGTGTCGCGGGGGCCCGACGAGGAGATGCTCGAAAAGGCGCTGACGGAGGCCTTGGAGAAGGCGCTCTCGACGCTGCGGCCCAGAGAGGCCACGATCTTGCGGCAGTACTTCGGCCTCGACAACGCGCGGCCCAAGTCCCTGGAGGAAATCGGAGCCGGTCTGGGGGTGACGCGGGAGCGTGTTCGCCAGATCAAGGAACAGGCGCTCAAGCGTCTCCGGCACGCGTCCCGGGCGCGAGCGCTTGAGACCTTCACCGACTAGCCCGCTTCCGGGCCAGCCGTCGAGCGGGAACGACCACCAAAAAGGGAACCCAGACCTACATCGGGAACCCCGACCTGAACATCGACCGCGAACCGAATCGCAAGTCGAACCGCCGCAAGCCGAACCGTCACGAGCCACTCACGAGCCAGCCGTTGACACTCCCCCCACGTGTGGATACAATTCCATGCTGTCGATTTTTCCGGCCGACCTCGCGAAGTGCGGTTGATCGCGGGGGCGGCTTCGTTTCGCAGGTACGGGGAATCGTGACCACGACCATTACACCCCGGAAAGGGGACATCCATCGGGCCTGGTGGGTAGTTGACGCCGAGGGGAAGCCGCTCGGCAGGCTGGCGACCGAGGTCGCCCGCATCCTGCGCGGCAAGCACAAGCCCATCTATACCCCCCACCTCGACACCGGTGACCACGTGATCGTCATCAACGCCTCGAAGGTGGTCCTCACCGGCCGCAAGGCCGAGCAGAAGACCTACTTCCGCCACTCCGGGCACATGGGCGGCGACAAGCACATCCCCTTCAGGACGATGCTGGAGCGCTTCCCCGACCGGGTCATCGAACTGGCGGTGCGTGGCATGCTGCCCAAGAACAAGCTCGGGCGGAGCATGCGCCGCAAGCTGAGGGTGTACCCGGACGCGTCCCATCCACACCAGGGCCAGGCTCCCAGAGCCCTGCGGATCTGACTGCTGAGGGAACTCGCATGGCTGCTCAGGCTCCGATCCAGGCCGTCGGGCGCAGGAAGACCAGCGTCGCGCGGATCTTCCTCCGTCCCGGGGCCGGGCGCTGGTCCGTGAACGGGCGTTCTCCCGAGGACTACTTCCCACGAGCGGCCCATCGGGCGCGGATCGAGGATCCGTTGCGCGTAGCGGAGTCGGAGGGCCACTTCGACGTGGAGGCCCGGGTCAGAGGCGGAGGACTTACCGGCCAGGCCGACGCGATCCGGATGGGCGTCGCCCGGGCACTGGTCGAACACGACGGGGACCTGCGCCCGGCGCTCCGGGAGAGCGGGATGCTGACCAGGGATCCCCGCAAGGTCGAACGCAAGAAGCCGGGTCGGCCCAAGGCCCGGAAGCGCTTCCAGTTCAGCAAGCGATAGAGCCTTCCCCATGAACCCTGCCGCAAACGACGTCGGACTGACCGACCTCCTCGACGCCGGCGTCCACTTCGGGCACCAGACCCGGAGGTGGAACCCCAAGATGGACCCCTTCATCTTCGGGGAGCGCAACGGAATCCACATCATCGACCTGCGCAAGACGCTGGATCGTCTGGGCCAGGCCTGCGACGCGGTGCGCCGGGTCGTGCTGAAGGGTGAGAAGGTCCTGTTCCTCTCGACCAAGCGCCAGCTGCGCCAGGTCGTCGAGGAGGAGGCCACGCGCTGCGGCGCGCTCTACGTCACCGAGCGGTGGCTGGGCGGCATGCTCACGAACTTCCAGACCATCCGCCGGCAGATCCGCAGGATGAAGGAGCTCGAACGCGGCCAGGAGGAGAACGCGTACGAGTTCTACACGAAAAAGGAGCGCCTGCTCCTCGAACGTGAGCGGGTGAAGCTCGAGAAGTACTTCGTGGGGGTGCGTGACATGGTCAGGTTGCCGGGCGCGATCTTCGTGGTGGACGCAAGGCGCGAGATCATCGGCGTACGCGAGGCTCACAGGCTTGGGATTCCCGTGATCGCGATCGCCGACACCAATGCCGACCCCTCCCTGATCGACTATCCCATCCCGGGCAACGACGACGCCATCCGTTCCGTCAGCCTGATCGCGGGCCGGATTGCCGACACGATCGAGATCGCCAGCCGCGAGGTGCCCGACGAGCAGCTCAGGCGGCAGGCCGAACTGGGTGCGACGACCTACTCGACCGAGACCGGCGAGAAGACCGCCGACACCCGCGAATTCCGGCCCCGTCCGCGGAAGCGGCGGCCCAGGCCCGAGGCGATCGCACAGGTCCGCAGGGCGGGAGAGGACGACGGCGCTCCGAAGCGAACCCGTGGCGGGAAGAGGGCTCCTGCGGCGGACGGTGCGGCCGAGACTCCGGCGGACTGAGCTTCCGGGCGGAACACGGACGCATGGGATGAAGATCGGCGCAAAGCTGGTAAAGGAACTCCGCGACCGGACCGGCGCGGGTATGATGGACTGCAAGAAGGCGCTGCAGGAGACCGGCGGCGACATCGAGGCCGCCATCGACCTGCTGCGGAGCAGGGGCGAGGCCAAGGCGGCGAAACGGGCGGCGCGGGCGGCCAACGAGGGCACGGTGGCCAGCTACATTCACCACGGGGGGTGGATCGGGGTTCTCCTGGAGCTGAATTGCGAGACGGACTTCGTGGCCAACACCGACGACTTCCGTACCCTGGCCCGCGACCTCGCCATGCATGTGGCGGCCTCCGACCCCATCGCCGTGGCTGCGGCCGACGTGGACGCCGAGGTCGTGGAGCGGGAGCGTAGGATCTTCATGGAGCAGGTGGCCCGGGAGGGGAAGCCGGAACATATCCGCGCCAGGATCGTCGAGGGCAAGCTGGGCAAGTTCTTCAAGGAGCGGGTTCTCCTCGAACAGGCGTACGTCAGGGATCCGGACCGGAGCGTCGGAGATCTCATAACCGAAGTCTCGGCCCGCACCGGCGAGAAGATCAGGGTGGCGCGGTTCTCGCGATTCCAGGTCGGCGGGTAGAGGGTAGGTGCCCGCGCCGGGCCCCGGAGGTGGCGAGGCGGTCGCCGCGAGCGACCGGAGGAGCCGGGGCTACGACCGCGTTCTGCTGAAGCTCTCGGGGGAGGCGCTGGCGGGACGGCGGGGATACGGAATCGATCCGCCGGTCGTCGACGAGATCACCGACGAGATCCGTGCGATCCACGAGGTGGGGGTCTCGCTGGGGCTCGTGATCGGTGGCGGGAACATCGTCCGCGGTGCGATCGCCAGCCGGCGGGGAATGGACCGCGTGTCCGCGGACTACATGGGGATGCTGGCCACGATCATGAACGCCCTCGCCGTCCAGGACCTGCTCGAGAAGAAGGGCATCGACACCCGCGTCATGACGGCCATCCGGATGCCGCAGCTGGCCGAGCCCTACATTCGGCGCCGCGCGGTCCGGCACCTGGAGAAGGGGAGGGTGGTGATCTTCGCCGGAGGCACGGGCAACCCCTACTTCTCCACGGACACGGCGGCCGTGCTCAGGGCGATCGAGATGGACGCCGACGTGGTGATCAAGGCGACGAAGGTACGCGGTGTGTACACCGCCGATCCCGCCAGCGACCCGGACGCGGAGTTCATCCCCGACATTTCATTCCACGAAGTCGTCGCCCGCGACCTGCGCGTGATGGATGCGGCCGCGGTCTCCCTTTGCCGGGAGAACGACCTGCCGATTATCGTTCTGAACCTGGACGACAAGGGGGCCGTACGCCGGGCGATTCGCGGGAAACACGTGGGTACGCTGGTGTCTTGAACCCAGGGACGCGGGCATGTGCCGGTCCCGGATGGCCGCCGCGCCGAGCGGCAGGAGGAAAACGTGGAAGTAGTGGACGACGCCGGAACCAGAATGGACGAAGCCGTGGATGCGATACGCCGCGAGTTCGACACGGTTCGGACGGGCAAGGCGGTGCCTTCCATCCTCGACAGCGTTCGGGTGGAGGCCTACGGGGGGCGCATGCCCCTGAACCAGGTGGCGACCGTGTCCGCTCCCGATCCCACCCTGCTGGCCGTGCAGCCCTTCGACCCGTCGCTGATCGGAGCGATCGAAAAGGCCGTGCTGTCGGCCGGGCTGGGTCTCAATCCGTCGAACGACGGGTCGCTGATCCGGGTGCCGATCCCGCCCCTGAGCGAAGAACGGCGCCGGGAATACGCACGCCTCCTGCACAGGATGGCGGAGGAGGGCCGCGTCTCGGTTCGTCATGCGCGGCAGGCGGCCAACGACCGGATCAGGGGGATGCTGAAGGAGCACGAACTCGGGAAGGACGAGGCCCACCGCATCATGGGCGAGATCCAGAAGGTGACGGACGTACGCGTCCGGAAGATCGACGAACTCCTCGCCGCGAAGGAGAAGGAGGTGATGGCGATCTGAGGGACCTGACCGTCCGGGGAAGCCATGCCGGCTGACCTCCTCGACCGTATCCGGGTGAACCGCCATGTGCCCCGTCACGTGGCGGTCATCATGGACGGCAACGGCCGTTGGGCCCGCCAAAGAGGATTGCCGAGGCACGCGGGGCACTGGGAGGGGATGAAGGCGGTCCGCGAAGCCGTCGAGGCGGCCTGCGCCACGGGGGTCGAAATCCTCACGCTCTTCGCCTTTTCCACCGAGAACTGGAAGCGTCCCAGGAGCGAGATCGATGCGCTCATGGCGTTGCTGCAGGCCTATGCCGAACAGGAACGGGAGAGCCTGGCCCGGGCGGGTGTGGAGGCCAGGGTTCTCGGCGAGATCGACCGTCTGGACGCGCCGTCGCAGGAGGCGGTCAGGCGGATCGAGGAGGGTACCCGTGGAGGGTCGGTTCTGCGCCTCAACCTCATGGTCTCCTACGGCGCGAGGGAGGAGTTGGTGCGAGCCGCGAGAACGCTGGCGGCACGGGCCAGAGACGGAAACCTGGACCCGGAGTCGATCGACGTGCCGACCTTCGAGCGGGTGCTGTTCACCACCGGTCTCCCCGACCCCGACCTCCTCATCCGCACGTCGGGCGAGTTCCGCATCAGCAACTTCATGCTGTGGCAGCTGGCCTACACCGAGCTGTACATCGCCTCGGCGTACTGGCCGGACTTCACCCGCGAGGATTTCTACACCGCGGTCCTCGACTACCAGCGGCGCGAGCGGCGTTTCGGCCGCGTGACGGCAGGGTTGGCCGAGCAGCCCGCACGATCGTGATGTCGGCCGAACTGAGGGCCCGGGTGTTCGTTGCCGCGGTCGGCATACCGGCGGCGCTGTTTCTCGTCCACCTCGGTGGCTGGTATCTGACGGGGCTGATGGCGCTGGCCGCGGTCTTCGCCGCCAACGAGTTCCTTCTCCTCGCATCGGCCGGCGGCGGGCGGCCTCTCAGGGGGCTCGGGGTTTCGGCGGCGGCCGCGCTGGTTCTGCTCGCGGGTATCGAGCCCGACTTCGCGGTCTGGGGCGACCGGGCCCTGGCGCTCCTCCTGGTCGTGGGCCTGTCGGCGTTCTGCGCGGGGGTATTGCGCCGCGGGGTCGACGACGCTCCCCTCCTCTCCGCATCCGCCACGGTCGCCTGTGCGCTCTACACCGGCGGGACCCTGTCGTTCGCGGTTCTCCTCAGACACCTGCCCGAGGTCGGCGGTGCATCCGCGGCGCACCCCTGGGAAGGCACGCTGCTCGTGCTCCTGCCGGTGAGTGTGACATGGGTCGGCGACTCGGCGGCCTACTTCGTCGGCAGGAAGGTGGGAAAGAAGCCCCTGGCGCCTCGCGTCAGCCCGGGCAAGACAGTGGAGGGCGGGGTCGCGGGACTGGCGGGCGCGGCCGCGGCGGGCGTCCTCATGGGCGTCGTCCTCGAGGACCTACCGAACTTTCCGGTTTCGCCGCTGGCCGGCGGCGTGATGGGACTCGCTCTTGGTGTGGCCGCGCAACTGGGAGATCTGGCGGAGTCGGTGCTCAAGCGGGAAGCCGGCGTGAAGGACTCGGGCACCCTCCTGCCGGGACACGGAGGAGCCCTGGACCGGCTCGATGCGCTCTTCTTCACGGTTCCGCTGGGGTACGGTCTCCTCGTGCTTGCCCGGCACCTGCAGTGAAAGGCGTCGCGGTGCTCGGGGCGACGGGCTCGGTGGGCCTGTCGACGCTGGCGGTCATCCGGAGGCACCCCAAGCGCTTCCGCGTGGTCGCCATGTCGGCCGGGCGGTCCGTGGCCGCGCTGGAACGGCTCGCCGCCGAGTTCGGGGCGGGGGAGCTGGCCGTGGCCGATGCCGCCGCCCTGGAGGCTCGCCCCGATCTCACCGCCGCCGGCTGGCGGAGCGGTCCCGAGGGCGTCGCGGAGCTCGCATGCCTTCCAGGGGTGGATGTCGTCGTCAACGCGGTGGTGGGAGCGGCCGGCCTGCCGCCGACGCTGGCCACGCTGGAGGCCGGCAAGCGCTGCGCGCTGGCGAACAAGGAGTCGTTGGTCGCGGCCGGAGAGCTGGTGCTGGCGGCCGCGCGTCGTGGCGGGGGGGAACTGGTGCCGGTCGACAGCGAGCATTCCGCGATCCTGCAGTGTATGGGCGGGGCTCGCCGGGACGAGGTCCACCGCCTCGTCCTCACTGCGAGCGGCGGCCCCTTTCGCGAAACGGGCGCCGCGGCGCTGGAACGCGCCGACGCGGCGATGGCGCTCAGGCACCCCACCTGGGAGATGGGCGCGAAGATCACGATCGATTCGGCCACGCTCGCCAACAAGGCGCTGGAGGTGATCGAGGCCCACTACCTGTACGGCCTCCCCTACGAGCGCATCGACGTTGTGGTGCACCCGTCCTCGATCGTGCACTCCTTCGTGGAGTTCGTCGACGGCTCGGTCATCTCGCAGATGGGCGTGCCCACCATGGAGCTTCCCATCCTCCACGCGCTCACCTGGCCGCGCCGCCCACCGGATCCCGCGCTGCGCAACTTCGATCCGGTCGCGCTTTCGCCCCTCGTCTTCGAACCGGTGGACGAACGGCGCTTTCCGCTCTTCCGGCTCGGCGTGGACGCCGGCCGGGCCGCGGGCGCCGCACCCGCGGTCTTCAACGCGGCGAACGAAGTGGCGGTTGATGCCTTCCTGAACGGAAGGGTTACCTTCCCGGGTATGGCGAGGATCGTGGAGGCCACCCTCGAGGCTCTGCGGGGGTGCACCGCGAGAGATCTTCGGGAAGTTCTGCGGGTCGACGGTGCCGCGAGGCGCCGGGCGGCCCAGGAAGTGGAAAGGACCGGCGCATGACAGTCTCCATTCTGGCCACGATCGTCCTGCTGGGCGTCCTGATCTTCGTGCACGAACTGGGGCACTTCTGGGCGGCCAAGTCCGTCGGCATCGGTGTGGAGCGCTTCTCGATCGGGCTGGGTCCGCGCATCTGGGGATATACGCGCGGCGAAACCGAGTACGTGCTCTCCGCAATCCCGCTCGGCGGCTACGTGAAGATGCAGGGTATGGCGGACGAGGTCATGGAGCACCTGGAGGGTGGACCCGGTGAGACGCCGAGACGGCCCCGCCCTGCGGACTTCGACGCCCAGTCCCTCCCGGCGCGGGCCTTCGTGATCTCCGCGGGGGTCGTGATGAACATGCTCTTCGCGTTTCTGCTCTACACCTTCGTGGCCGGCGCCTGGGGCGTGCAGGATCTGTTGACGACCCGCGTAATGGACGTCGACGGGAACTCCCTTCCCGCGGGGGCGGAGGCGCTGGCAGGAATCGCTCCCGGCTCGGAGGTCTCCAGGGTGGGGGATGTGGTCCCGGAATCCTGGGGTGACATCCAGCGCGCGCTTGCCGAGAGTCCCGCGGGACCCATCCGGGTGGTCACCGAATCGCCCGCCGCCGTCTTCGCGATCGTCCTTCCGGACAAGGGGGAGGAACGCCGGGCCCTGGCGGTGGCGCTTCGATACTGGGTGGATCCCGTCGTGGGCGAACTGGAGCCGGGTGGACCGGCCGCGGGCGCATCGATCGAACGCGGGGACCGGATCACGAGCGTGGCCGGGGTAGCCGTACGGAGTTGGGCGGACATGACCCGGGAGGTCGCGGCCCGGCCCGGCGAGACCGTGGAGATCGGTCTGCTGCGGGAAGGCAACGCGCTGACCCGGGTCGTCGAGCTGGACGATGTCCAATCCAGCGGAACGGACGAGCGGATCGGGCGGTTGGGCATCTTCCAGCCTGCGCCGGACACACGCACGATTTCCGTCGGTTTCTTCGAAGCGGTGACATTGGGAATGAGGGAGACCGTGGGCAGGACGCAGCTGATTCTGGGCTTCCTGCGAGATCTCTTCACCCTCGACGTATCGCCGCGTTCAGTGGGCTCGATCGGGACCATTGCCGTTATCTCGGGCCAGGCCGCCGCCGAGGGGATACCGGCCTACCTGCGCTTCATGGCCCTCTTCAGCATCAACCTGGCCATTCTGAACATGCTTCCCATCCCCGTCCTCGATGGGGGCCACATGGTCTTCCTGGCAGTCGAGCTGGTCCGTCGCCGGAAGCTGACGGTGCACCAGCGGCTGCGCTGGAGCCAGGCGGGCTTCGTGGTGATCATCCTGATCATGGTGTGGGCGCTGGGGAACGACGTGTTGCGGTTCCTGGGGCTGTAGCCGGGGCCTCGCCGCTCTCGGTACTCGTGGGCGGTCCGGCAGGGGACGGTCGGCCGACCTCTGTCCGGGTCAGAAGAGCGACAGCTGCCGGGGTCCCGCCGATTCGCGAAGCCGCAGCAGGTCCAGGAGGGGCGTGGGACGATCCGGGCGGGCCACCTTCACCAACCCGGTGAACCCGCGATGCCCGAGCGCCCGCTCCATCACCGTCCTCGCCAGCTGGGGGTCGTTCGACTCCTCGGAGAGATGGGCCAGGACCACCAGCACCAGCCGGGGGCTCAGCAACTCCAGGGCGAGACCGGCGGCCGCCTGGTTGGAGAGGTGGCCGTGGCTCGAAGCGATCCGGGCCTTCACCGCGGCCGGATAGGTGGCGGACCAGAGGAGCGCTTCGTCGTGGTTCGACTCGACGATCAGGGCGTCGCACGCCCGCAGCGCATGCTTGACCTGAACGGTGGGCCGGCCCAGGTCGGTGGCAATCCCCAGCCGCAGGCCGGTGGCAGGTTCACGGACCGCCACCGCCACGGGATCCGCCGCGTCGTGGACCGTGATGAAGGGGTCGACGTGGAGGTCGTCCACCTCCACGGGGTATCCCGGGCGATAGGTGCGGACCTCCTCGCCGCCCCTCAGCAGCCGGCGGCAGGCGGCCAGCGTTCCCTCGGTAAGAAACAGGGGCGTGCCGTGCGCCCGTGCGAAGACCCCCGCGCCCCGCGTGTGGTCTCCGTGCTCGTGCGTGAGGAGGATGGCGGTGACCTCTTCGGGTTCCACACCGATGGCGGCGAGTCTCCTGCCGAGTTCGCGGCCGCTGAAGCCCGCGTCGATCAGCAGGCGCGTCGCACCGGCCGCGACCAGGGTGGCGTTGCCGCGGCTCCCGCTGCCGAGGACGGAGAACCGCACGGGTCAGCGCGGTTTCGGGCCGGATCGGAGCGGTGCCGTGTCCGCGAAGGCCCGCCGGTATAGGCGCCGCCCCCCCTCCGTGAGAGCCACGCCGCGGCGGGCCATGACCCGGGCCGCCACATCGAGGAAGCGGCCGATGTCGTACTCGCCGAGTCCCGTTCGGCCGCCCCACGAGAACGGGGGAACGTCCCCCGGCGGCATTCCCCCGCCGAAGAGGCTCGATCCCGCGCCGACCACCGCGCCCGTGTTCAGGAGCGTGCCGATGCCGGTGCGGACGTGGTCTCCCAGCAGACAGCCCGCCTTGGTCAGCCCGGTGTCGATCGTCCGGCCGCCGATCCGGGCGCGCACGGTGCCGTAGGTGTTCTTCAGGTCGGAGTTGGTGGTCATCGCGCCCAGGTTCACCCACCGCCCCACCACCGAATGGCCCAGGAAACCGTCGTGGGCCTTGTTCGCGAATCCCGTGAAGACCGTGGATTCCACCTCCCCCCGCACCTTGCACCCGGGCCCGATTCCGACGTCTTCCAGCACGCCGCCCAGAACGACGGAACCCGCGCCCACGTACGCCGGCCCCGCGATGCGGCACGGTCCCCGCACGCGCGCGCCCCGGTCCAGGATCACGGGTCCGTCCGTGGTGTCCACGACCACTCCGGGCTCGATCACCGCACCCTCGCCGATGCTGACCCGGCCCCGTCCGACACGGTGCACACGGCCGGGCAGATCGTCGTCCGGCAGGTCCCGGGCGTCGGCGCGCAGGCGGTCGCCGTTCGCGTTCATCAGCTCCCAGGGGGACCCGAGCAGCGTCCCTGCGAGGGCGGCCCGGCGCCAGCGCGGCCACCGCCCCGCCAGGAGGTGGGGCGGCAGGGGGGTCCCGTGCGGGATCCACGCCCCCACCGGTTCGGATCCGTCGGTCAGCACGGTGGGGGCGTCGAAACCGCCGCCGTCGGCGTCGCACGCGAACCGGCTGCCGAGCAACAGCCGGTCACCTGTCGCGCCGATCTGTTCGGGGGTCACGCAGGGGGGGGCTCCGGCCTCCTCGAAGTCGAGCAGCGCCTCGCCGGACAGGTGCCCTTCGCAGGCCAGTCCCCACGCCTTCTCCGCGCGGGCCCGCAACGTCCGGGTTCCGAAGAGAAGCTCGCCGATCGGACGCGTGAGCGAGAACGGAAGCCAGTCCCGCGCCGCCGGGTCGTCGAAGAGAAAGAGACGGACGGCCATCAACCGTCGTCCGCGCCGGTTTCGCGACCGGAGCCGGGCCTCAGCATGTGTTGCGGGAGTTCCGTCAGGTAGCGCTTGAGGTGCGGGGATTCGGAGCGGGGCATGACCAGGGTGACGTCGGCGGTCTGGACGACCAGGAGATCGTCGACCCCGAACAGGGCGAGGCGGCCCGCGGTGGCCAGCGCGACGTTGCCGGTGGCGCCGGCCAGGTGGACCTCCCCCTCGCGCACGTTGGCATGTTCATCGGTGGGACGGTTGCGGGCGAACGACTCCCAGCTCCCGACGTCGTCCCAGCGGAAGGTGGCGTCAATGCAGCCCACGTGGCCGCTCCGTTCCAGGACCGCCTCGTCCACGCTGGTCCTCGGGGCCTCGTCGAAGAATGCTTCGCAGTCTCCCCGCTCCAGGTGCGGCAGTGCCCGGGCGATCGCCGGCGCACAACGCTCGACCTCCGCCAGGAAGGTCCGCGCGGGCCACACGAAGATGCCCGAATTCCAGCGGTAGCCGTCGCGCAGGTAACGGGCGGCCGTGGCGGACCCGGGCTTCTCGACGAAGGCGTCGACCCGGTAGGCGCGGTGCCCGTCCGGCGCACGCAGAGGGGTCCCCGGGCGGATGTAGCCGTATCCGGTTTCGGGCCGGTCGGGCGGAACGGCAACCGTGAGCAGGAGCTCCTCGCGCACCGCGATCCGGACGGCGGCGCGGACCACGTCCCGGAAATCCTCCACGGGGTCGATCAGGTGGTCGGAATGAAGCGAGATCATGACCGCGCCGGGATCGCGCCGGGCCACCTCCCAGGCGGCGCGCGCGAGGACCGGGCCCGTGCCCCTGGCGCGGCTCTCCACCAGGAACGCGTCCGCGCCGATGCCGGTTGCGGCCCGGATGGGAGGCACGAGCGCCTCTCCGGCGAGGATCAGCAGCCGATCCTGCGCAACCAGCCCGCGCCCGCGCTCGATCGTGTCAACGATAAGGGGCCGGGAACTCGCCAGGGGAAGAAGCTGCTTCGGTCGCTCGGGGGTGCTCAAAGGCCAGAACCGGTGGCCGGCACCCCCTGCGAGAATTGTTGCCCAGATGGAGGAATCCCGCGTCACTTTCCATTCTTTCCGGAGGACTTCGCTCTGCGGGTCTCACGGCGGTCTCCCCGTTGGAACGCCTTGCAGACCGTACCGCCCACCGCTCCCGGCGCGCGCTCGGACTCACCCAACGACTTGCCCCGCACGCCTTTGCCGGCCCGGCGCTGCGGACAAGCCGGTGCGAAGCGGGGATTGTCCACGGACTGCTAGCCGAATACACAGGCGAAGTCAAGGGGACGGCACCGATCCAGGACGTTGACGACAGTGATCCGGCAGGGATAGATTCAGCCATGAAAACACGTCATTCCGGCTTCACGATTGTCGCGCTTCTGGTCGCACTGCCCGCTTGCGAAGACGATCCGTTCGGCATCCAGTGGTCGGCGAACCCCGATACCGTGCAGTTGTACGCACTTTCGCGGCCCGAACCCAACCTGTTGTCGGCCTTCGACTTCTACAACCGGATTCCCAAGCGGCTCGAATCCGTGACCACGGGAGACCAGTGGGATCTGGTGACCGACGTTCAAGACGGTCAATTCGTCTGGCTGCCGCCGGGCGCTTTGGGCATTTCCTCCGAGGCCGCGGTCGCTATCCTCGAGGGAGAGACCTTCGAGTCGGCCGCCCGGGCACCCTCGGACACTACCCTCTACGTCAGGGACGACCCGATCCCGGTTCAGCCGGACCGGATCTACGTGATCCGGACACGAAGGCTCCAGGGCAGCTTCTCCACCTGCAACTACTACGGGAAGATCGAGGCTCTGGAAATGGACCCCATCGCCGGGACGATCCGGTTCCAGTTCGACGTCAACCGCATCTGCAACGACCTCGCCCTGGTGCCGCCGGACTCCTAACAGCCCGTGGACAAGGCCGCCCAAGCGGCGAGTGGCGCCGGGCCGGCAAGAGACGGCGGTTGGCGAATGGCGCCGTTGTTCGCCCCAGGGGCAACGCAAAGCGGAAGCTTGGGAGAGACCAATGTATACTTTACTTGACATAATGTAATGTTGTCATTACATCGTGAACAGGTGAACGAAGTTGGCCGGGCCCGGATGCGTCGCCGGCCGGAAAGCCACCCAAAGGCCGTGATCCGGTAATGCTGGACATCAGGATGTTGCGCCACGACCCCGACGGCACGGTGGCCGCGCTGAAACGACGGGGCGAGGCCGGCGCGGCCGGCGCGGTCGTGGCGGTTGTGGAACGCGACCGCGAGCGTCGCGAGGCACTGGGACGGGTCAACGACCTCAAGGCGCTCAGGAACCGGGTTTCGAAGGAGATCGGCGAGGCGAAGCGACGGGGCGGCGACGCGGCGGCCGAGATCGCGAGAATGCGCGAAGTCGGCACCGAAATCGCGCAGCTGGACGGGGTGGTCGCCGCCGCGGACGCCTGGATCGCCGGGCAGCTCGCCCTCATTCCCAACCTTCCCGACGCCCGGGTTCCGGCCGGCGGCGAGGAGGCGAACCGGATCGTGCGCACCTGGGGGACGACGCCCGAATTCGACTTCGAGCCGCGTCCCCACTGGGAGCTGGGCCAGTCTCTGGGCATCCTCGACCTGGAGGCCGGAGCGAAGGTGTCGGGTTCGGGCTTCTTCGTGCTGAAGGGCCGGGGGGCGGCGCTGCAGCGGGGGCTGATCAACTGGATGATCGGCCTGCACGCGGCCGACCACGGGTACACCGAGCTCCGTGTTCCCTACCTCGTGAGGGAAGAATCGATGACGGGTACCGGGCAGCTGCCCAAGTTCGCCGAGGAATCGTACGTGACCGGCCGCGACGGGCTCTGGCTGATCCCGACGGCGGAGGTGCCGGTGACCAACGTGCACCGCGGCGAGATCCTGCGCGGGCCGTCCCTTCCCCGCAAGTACGTGGCCTACTCGCCGTGCTTCAGACGGGAGGCGGGGGCGGCGGGGAAGGACACCCGAGGCATGCTCCGGGTGCAACAGTTCGACAAGGTGGAGCTGGTGCGTTTCGAGCGCCCCGAGGCCGGTGCGGCGGCGCTGGAGGAGCTGACGGGCGAGGCGGCCCGGATCCTCGAGCTGCTGGGGCTGACCTACCGGGTCGTCCTGCTCGCGGCCGGGGACCTGGGATTCTCGGCCGCGCTCACCTACGACCTCGAAGTGTGGGCTCCCGGGGTCGGGAAGTGGCTCGAGGTGTCGAGCTGCTCGACCTTCACCGACTACCAGGCCCGGCGGGCCAACATCCGGTTCCGCAGGACACAGCGCTCGGGTACCGAGTTCGTGCACACCCTCAACGGTTCGGCGCTGGCACTGCCGAGGCTGATGGTCGCGCTGCTGGAGACCTGCCAGCGGCCGGACGGCTCGGTTCGGCTTCCCTCCGTGCTCGGCCGGGCGGTGGGCTTTGCCGAGATCGGACGGGAAGGATGAACGGGCGGGAGAGGCCGCGATCCGGGAATCCGTGGACAGATCCGTCCGGATGCATCGCGGCTCGAACGCCCTGCGGGTTCCTTACGCCGGCTCCTCTCCCGCCCGCCGGCGAGTGACGAGACGGCGCGGAGGAATGGGTCGGCGCGGAGGAATGGGCCGGATGGGAAACCGTGCGGACACGCGCACACTGCCCGCCGTCCTCGCCGTTCTCTTCGTGGCGCTGCTCGCCTGGTACATGGTGTACACGGGCGAGATCGTGCGTTCCCAGCAAGCCGTCACCGAGACGTTCACGCGCATCTACGGGGAAGTGCAGTCAGGGCTGACGAGCCCGGAGGACGGGGCGGCCCTGGCGGCGTTGACCGGTCTCCAGGCCGAACTGGTGCAGCTGGGCGTGCCCTTCGTCGTCACCTCCGAACCCGGACGCGTCTACAGCACCCACGCCAACCTTCCCTTCGACGTCGCGGATCCTCCAACGCCCGAGGAGGAGGAGCGCATTCTGCGCTACGCGGATGAACTGGATGTCCGCAACCAGCCGGTGGGGGACCCGACCAGCCAGCTTGTCCACTACGGGATCACGCCCGAGCAGGCGCGCCTGCGGTGGATGCCCTGGCTGTGGGCCGCGGGGCTGCTTCTCACCGTTCTGCTGTCGATCACCGTCTTTCGCTACCAGAGACAGCGCGCGGCCGAACGGGCCTGGACGTCGATGGCCCGGGAGCTGGCCCATCAGCTGGGGACTCCCATCAGCTCGCTGCAGGGATGGGTGGAGGTGCTGGGGCTGTCGCCCAGGGAACGGCCGGGTGACATGCGCCAGGTGGAGATCGCGGCCGCGATCGGAGAGGATCTCGTGCGCCTGGAGCGGGTGAGCCGGCGCTTCGAGCTGATCGGACGCGACCCCGAGCTCAAGCGCGTTTCGCTGAAGGTGGTGATCGCCGAGCTGAGGGACTACATGGAGGCCAGGCTGCCCCGGCTGGGCCCGGGGGTCGCCCTGCACGTCGATGTTCCCGGCGACCTCCCGGACGTGCGCGGTCACCAGGTCCTGCTGGCGTGGGCGCTGGAGAACGTCGTGAAGAATGCGCTGGACGCGATGGCCGGGACGGGCGGGTCCATCACCATCTCGGCGCGTACGGGCGAGCCGGGGTGGGTCAACGTGCGGATCCGGGACACGGGCCCGGGCGTCCCGTTCGAGATCCGCGACCGGGTCTTCGATCCCGGGGTGACCACGAAGTCGGGCGGATGGGGCGTGGGGCTCACCCTGACCCGCCGCATCGTGGAGGGGGTTCACCGCGGGAAGATCGAGCTGCTGGAGCGGGGAGAGCGCGGCGTCACCTTCCAGGCCCGGCTTCCGCGCGCCGCCCGCCCGTGAGCGACAGTTGCTCGAAGCCCTCAACCCCGAGCAGCGCCAGGCGGTCGAGCACTTCGAGGGCCCCTGCCTGGTCCTTGCCGGAGCGGGTTCCGGCAAGACCCGCGTGCTCACCACCCGGGTCTGCCATCTCGTCATGGAGCACGGAGTCCCGGCGGAAAGGATCCTGGCGGTCACCTTCACGAACAAGGCGGCCCAGGAGATGCGGGAGCGGGTGGCCGCGATGCTGGGAGGCGAGCCGCGCGGGATCTGGATGAGCACCTTCCACGCGCTGGGGGCCCGGCTGCTCAGGCGCCATGCTCCGATGCGCGGCTGGACCCGGGCCTTCACGATCCGCGACGCGGACCAGTCGCTCCGCGAAGTGAAGAAGGCGCAGAAGAGCGTTGACGTGGACCCGCTCCAGTGCGCTCCGCGGGCGGTCCGGGACAGCATCTCCGACGCCAAGAACCACCTGGTCGGGGTGGAGGACTTCATCGGGGCCCACCGTGACGGGCGCGACCTGTTCCTCAAGCGGGTCTCGCTGGTCTACCCGGCATACCAGGAGGCGCTTCGCCGGCAGGACGCGATGGACTTCGACGACCTGCTGGTCGAGCCGGTGCGCCTCTTCGAAGACAACACGGAGCTGCTGGGCCGCTACCGGGAGCGCTTCGCCTTCATTCTCGTCGACGAGTACCAGGACACGAACCGGGCCCAGTTCAGGCTCCTGGAACTCCTGGCCGGGGGCCACGGGAACCTCATGGTGGTGGGCGACGACGACCAGAGCATCTACGGCTGGCGCGGCGCCGACATCCGCAACATCCTCGACTTCGAGCAGAGCTTTTCCGGGGCGAAGGTGGTGCGGCTCGAACAGAACTACCGGTCCACGCCCGTCATCCTCGAGGCCGCCAACGCGGTGATCCGGCAGAACCTGGACCGCAAGGAGAAGACGATGCGGACGGAGCGTGCGGGAGGCCCGGCGGTCACCCTCCTCGAAGCCGCGGGCGAGGCCGACGAGGGCCGCTGGATCGTCGCCGAGATCGAACGCCGGATGCTCGCGGAGCCGAAGTACGACCACAGCGATTTCGCGGTGCTCTACCGGACCAACGCCCAGTCCCGGGCGCTGGAGGACCGGTTTCGGCGCCGGGGCGTGCCGTATCAGATCGTGGGCGGGGTGCGCTTCTACGAGCGCCGCGAGATCCAGGACGTGCTGGCCTACCTGCGCCTTGTCGCCAACGCGCGTGACATGGACGCCTTCGACCGGGTGGTGAACTACCCGCGCCGGGGGGTGGGGCGCACGACGCTGGAGAGGCTGGCCGCGTTCGCGCGCACGGAGGGGATCGACCTCCTCGAGGCGGCCGGCCGGGCGGACGGGGTCCAGGGCCTGACCGCGCCGGCCCGCCGGGGACTCGCGGGCTTCGCCGGGCTGGTGCGCAAGTACGCGGACCGGACGGCCCACAGGACCGCGGGCGAACTCCTGGAGGAACTCATCGCTGAGCTCGATCTCGTGGCCCGGCTGCGCGCCGAGGGACCGGAGGGCGACGACCGGGCCGAAAACGTGCAGGAGCTGATCGCCGCGGCCCGCGACTTCGAGGCGGAGCAGGTGATGGAGCTGGACGAGGGCGACCGGGAAACCTTCACCGATCTCGACCTCTTCCTGCAGCACGTGGCCCTGGTGACCGACCTCGACTTCCATGACGCGCGCGCCGACGCGGTGACGCTCATGACCCTGCACGGCGCCAAGGGGCTGGAGTTCCCCGTGGTCTTCGTCAGCGGGTTGGAAGAGGGCCTCTTCCCGCTCCTCAGGGCCTACGACGAGCCCCGCACCCTGGAGGAGGAGCGCCGCCTCTTCTACGTCGGGATCACGCGCGCGATGGAGAAGCTGTATCTGACCCATGCGCGGCGGCGGCGCAGGGCGGGGGAGACCGTCTACGGGCGGCTCTCCTCGTTCGTACACGTGATCGAAGACGACGTGGAGAGGGAGACCACCGACCTCGTGACGGGATCCTGGACGGGCTACGGGCGGGGTGGTGAAGGGGCCGGCGGGCGAAGGCCGTCCCTCGGCGAGTCCCCCGCCCGCTCCGGTTCGGTCGACGAAGACCCGGGGTTCAACCAGGACCGGCCGCGCTACGTGAGGGGTGAGAGGGTGGTGCACCAGACCTTCGGGTCGGGGACGATCGTCGAACTCTCGGGCTTCGGCCGGGACCTGAAGGTGACGGTGGACTTCGACGAAGCCGGCAGGAAGAAGCTGATGGTGCGGTATGCGGCGCTGGAGCGGGACTATTTTTGAGGGGGCCGCCCGGGGGTTCGCTCGATCGCCCCCGCATGTTTGTGGGCCCGCTATGACCCATGCGGCGAGGATTCCGAGAATCCAGTGTCATCCTGCCTCCCCATTGCGTAAGCGCACCAACCCGCCCACATTCAATTCAACCCGCATTATTCATGAAACTCCGGGTCGGAGGGTAGGATGGGGGGCTGAGCGGCGTTTTGCAACCCGCCGGGCAGGTGCGAGACCGGAAATGGCCGGTCCGGGGGGCGGAAGAGCGGCATTTCGAGTCCGAAAGGGG